>CAYREL010000183.1:0-2994 GCA_964423275.1 uncultured Flavobacteriales bacterium
TCTGCACCAGTTAAAGCAGCTGTAGGTCTAGGAACAAATGCGCTATCAGTATCATTATAAAGATATATTTTATGGTGACCTAAACTATGCTTCATAATATATATACTTACGTGATATGAACCAGTAGCGTTTACCTGAAAAACATTTGAACCAGTTGTTCCAAAAATATTATATGGATCAAATACAGTATTAAAAGGACAAATAACCCTATCACCCGAACCATGGCCAAAATGATTCAAACCTTTAAACTGAGCAGCTGTATCTTGGTATTCTATTAGACCAAGTTTATTCATCTCAGTTGGAAGAGTTGCAATTTCAAATCCATTTGCTGCAGCATTTACTTTAACAACTTGATCAGCAGTTCCTGACCCATGTTGTAATTTACTTACCGCAACAGTATTAGCTGCTAAATTATTAAGATCTTCTCTTAGTAAAGGAAACCCACCAGCCTGATAATTATTATGAACTGTAAGAGTTTCTTTATCGGTATCGACAAATAGTTCGCCTTCAGCTCCTGTTATACTTGAGAGAGCGGCTGTTGTCCCTCTTCGTACTTGTACTACTTTTGCCATTTGTTAACTCCCAATGAATTCGATTAGCAATGTATCTTTATCTGTATTTGTTACAGAACTTGTTGAAGCTGTTTTTAGCCTAAATTCAAATGTATCATCAAACGAAGCTGATTCAATCCAAGATACTGTTGCATGATAACCTGTTTCTAAATCATAGTCAGAATAACTTAAGTGAGAACCATTTTTCCAAACCTGTAATGTAGATGCTACAGATGGTTTAATCTTTATCTCAAACTTAAAATAGCTATTCGTTACATCTTTATTTATAGTAAATATTTTATTAGAATCAGAAAGAGTGATATTACTTACACCAACTTCAATTGCATTATCAAACGATAATCTAGCTGTATTTGAACCAGTAGTGTTACATCCAGTCATTGTTTCAGCATTTGATCTAAAGAAATTGTATTTAGTATTTACTAAGTTAGTTCCAAGGTTAGACATATCAGCTCGTAACATTGGAATACCACCGCCGGTGGATCCGTCATGTGCTACAAGAGCTTTATCTGCATTCTGTGATATATCACCCGCTGCACCAAAGGCAGTTACTATTGCTGGTCCCCAGTCTTCAGAACCTGTTGCAGTATTCCAATCATATGTTCCTGAGTCTGTATTCCAATCTTCGGCTGTTTCAAATGTTCCCGATGGATGTGCAATAAGATTACCATTTGCATTTGATCCACCAATACCAGCCCAACCTTGACCTGTATAGTATTCAATAGATGTACCAGTAGTTTCATCTGATCCAGTTAGACTAGAAGTATTAACTCGAATATAACCTAGAGTTTCAGCTGGTGGATTAGAAACTGTAATGACATTAGCCATACTAGTTTGCCCATGTTGAATTACAACTTGGCTATATGGATAATTATCTGGAATTGTAAATACTATTATAGATGGAGATCCAACTGAAGAAGCTACAGAACCCTGAGTACCAGAAGTAATACCTTCAGCAGCTGTTAAAGCATAAACATTATTTGCATGACTTGCATCAGTTTTTTCTGTATGTCTTAAGAATAATCCATGTCCAATAGCTTGATTTCTAAATGTATATGTTGAACCTTTATAAAAAGTTAGTGGTGAAGTATCAGTAACATTGGTTGCAGCAGTTGTTCTATTATAGTTTGCTGCCCAAGTCCATAGCCAAGGTTCATTTTGTAAGAATCCAGAAGCGCCTGATAAAACGTTTGCAGTAACACCTAAATCAAAGGTTACTACCTCTCTACCACCAGCAACTACTGTAGGTCTTTCAGTTGTTGTACCAACAGGAAGTTTTAAACCACCAGCATCAAGCAAAGTAGCATCACTGTACCAATCACAGTGGTGTAACCCAACTACGTTAGTTGCTATTGCCGATGATGTGATTTTATCCAGTGCCATCTATTTCATCCCATGTCAGTTTTTCTTCATTCCAATCGTAAAATCCAGATTCAGGTAGTGAAACAGGAGGTTCCCATTGACAAGTTGTCTCATTTAAAGTCCATGATGGATATGGTGAAGGAAAATAAAATGCATCTCTTTCTCTATCATAAATCATGTCCTTGCCAGCAAAATTCTTTCTTAGCGGTGTTCCACCGTTTGTGTGTACACCAGAAACTGTGTTATAAGATGTTTGAATCCATTCTCCGGGAGTTGTGTCTGTGAAATTATTAAAGTAATCTTTTTCTGCAACTACAACATTTACTACTTTACCATTTACTATTTTTGCAAAATGTGCCATTATATTAGATACCTTATAATTACTATGCCAGAACCTCCAGCACCACCAGAATGCTGATAGTGACCACCACCACCTCCGCCTCCAGTATTAGCAGTTCCAGCCTGACCAGTACCTCCATCAATACCGTTACCACCGCCTCCGTTACCACCGGCACCTTGTACACCGCCACCAATATCTTGCAAAGTACCACCACCTCCACCAGCATAATAAGTTGCAGTACCATTTATAGAGTATTGTAATCCGACACCACCAACACCACCAGCATTAGTTGCACCATTGCCACCAACAGCACCAGCGCCTCCGCCTCCACCACCTGGGTAGTATGATGCACCTGTAGTTCCAGTTCCACCATTATTACCCTGGCCAGAAGTTCCAGAACCACCCGCAGCAGTACGACCGCCTCCTCCACCAGAACCACCGGTGCGTCCAGCAAGACTACCACTATTAGCAGAACCACCGCCACCACCACCAATTGCGGTATATCCGAATACACTAGAGTTTACACCGTCTCCTCCAGTTCCAGTAACAGTTTGATATGGTCCACCAGAAGCAGCTCCACCAGATCCTACTACAACTGAATATGTTTGTGAAGAAACAGAAATATTAGATCCGTTTGGAGTCTTTGGTGTCTCTGGACCATAATATAAAAGACCACCTGCACCGCCTCCACCACCAGAGCGAAGTCCTCCACCGCCCCCACCC
>CAYREL010000184.1:0-2988 GCA_964423275.1 uncultured Flavobacteriales bacterium
CCCTTCAAAATTAGAGTGGATTGAAGAACCTTACATAAAAGCACAAGTAATTACAAAAACAGATTATGTTGGAGCGGTTATGAATTTATGTATTGAAAAAAGAGGAGAATTAAACAATCAAGTATATTTAACTCAAGATAGAGTGGAACTAAGTTTTCAAATGCCTCTTTCTGAGATAGTATTTGACTTTTACGACAGACTAAAATCTGTTAGTAGAGGCTATGCGTCCTTTGACTATTCACCTCTTGGTCATAAGAAATCGGATCTTATAAAATTGGATATTCTTTTAAATTCTGAGCAAGTTGATGCTCTTTCAGCATTAGTCCATCGCTCTAATGCATTTACTCTTGGAAAAAGAATTTGTTTAAAATTGAAAGAACTTATTCCTAGACAACAATTTGAAATCCCTATTCAAGCAGCTATTGGTGCAAAAATTGTTTCTAGAGAAACGATAAAAGCACTTAGAAAAGATGTTACTGCAAAATGTTATGGTGGGGATATCACAAGAAAGAGAAAACTTTTAGAGAAACAAAAAGCTGGTAAAAAAAGAATGCGACAAGTTGGAAGAGTAGAAGTTCCTCAAGAAGCATTTTTAGCAGTATTGAAATTAGATTAGAAAAAGGCCCTCATTTGCATGCTTCCTGTGTGTATAGCTCTATTTTCTTCGGATTTTCTTCCATTATAATTGATAGATATTTGAATGTTATTAGACATGTTTTTTTGAAAACCCAACTTCCACGTTACGTTTTTACCTAACTGAAGCCCTTCCAACATTTCAAATCCAATTGTACTGCTACTTTCCCCATTGTAATTGATGTTAACCAAATGAAGTTCTCCATTTAATAAACCCTTGTCTCTTTTGCTTCTTCTTAACTCTATTCCAATATCATTTATAAATGCTTTTTCATTCCCATATTCTATTGAATTTCTTTTTTCCGAATACCTACCATTTAGTGCTACCCTAAATAAAGTGTTGGGTTGAAATGAAATTCTGTTATTTATCTCCTTATTTTCAATATCATAGTTTCTATTGGTCATATAAGTTGAAGAATTTTTCTTTATTTCTTTTGTTAATTGTGAGTTGACCATAAACGACTTGTTCATATTCCATCTAAATTTTATTTGGTCTTTATTGGTAGATATAAAGTCTGTCTAAATCATTGGTCTTTTTATGGGTATTAACTGCAGTTTGATTGTAAAATTTATTCAAGAACTTTTCTACCATTGTTTTTCCGTCAATAATTTTTTTAAAATCTATATTTAAATTCTGATTGTATTGAAAGCTGTAAATTTTGACATAGTTGTTGTTGGGTGTAAATACTCTAATATAAGTCGCTTGATCACTAAATGCTGCTATCTCAAATTCATTGAGTTCTTTTATTCCATTGTCGTTGTAATCGTTCCATGTATATACCCCTTGACCAGCTGGAACTTCAATATAAATAAACTCTTTTTGTAGTTCTAATCCAGATCCAATTTCTAAAAATGAATTGGTATTTATTCCTCCATTTAAAAGTTTTAAATTATAATTTAGTCTACTTGCTAAGGAATTCTCTGGAAGAATATTTGTTAAACTTGAATCTGATTGGAGCATTCTGTAAGCTAAGGAGTAGTTTAGATTAAAGTTTTTTCTAGAACTAATGCCTACCATTAGACCAGGACTAATTGCTTTTGTAGCTTTTTTGAGAATAGATCTGTCTTTAAACCAATCGTATCTTTCTTGGTAAAAAAATTGAACTCTATTTTTTGAAGAGTCGTAATTTTCTATGTAAACTTTCCAATCGTAAAAACGGTAACTATTGTTGTTCAAGGTGTCTGCAATGAAAAATTGATTATTTTCATTAATATCTTTAAATCCTAATTTGAATCCTTTAATTGGAATAAACAAATCTGTTTTATGCCTTAAGAAACTGGTATTAAACTGCCCATCAGAATTCATTAAGCTACCATCAAAATTAAGATTAACTTTTTTGTTCCATTTGATTTTAAAATCATTTTTATAACCATTAAAATCATCTTTAATAAAGTAGGAGTTTAATTGGTACTGAAATAGACCATTCTCTAAATGTTTTAAATTAATTTTTGCAGAACTAAGCAGCTGATCTTTTGCAGTGATTAGATTCTGAATATTCCAATTTCTTTCGAACTCAACCTCTCTAAACCTTTCTATTCTTCTATAATCTTTAGAAATACTCTCAATTCTGTATTGTTGATTCAACTCCCATTTTTCTTTTAAAGTATTTTTATTTTCAAAATTTACAAGTCCTGCAAATCCAATATTATCTTCGTTATTAACATTTGAAAAAGTATTTAAATCCATATTTGAAGTGCTTAACTCATAACTCAAAGAATTCCCACTCCAAACTGTCTTTCCACCAATACTTATTATTTGTCTTTTTTTTGGAGTTACTAGTTTTTTAATTGGGCTGTAATCCCCGTTTTTAATTATTGTTCCAAATGAAATAGTATCAGGAGAAACCCATTCAAATACTTTTCCAAGGGCATTGTTTTCCTTTATTTTATAGTTTCCGTTTCCTTGTCCAACATTACTAAAAGTTAACATATATACTGCCTGTTGTTCATTATTAGAATATTGATAAACTTCATAACCTAGGGAATCTATCTTTTGGTACAAGTTAGTTGCTTGGTTAAAATCTACACTATCAATTCCAGAGCCAATTGCCAGATCAATATTATCGCCAATATTTTCTAAAGTTTGTCTGTCCAATAAGTCAAAATCTAATTGAAGTGGTTGGTTTTTACTGTCCTGTTCCCCATATCCATAAACGTAAAATGAAGAGTTGTTTTTTTTGATAGTAGTTGAAGATTGAAGTAAAGATCTTGCGTAATTTTTATCACTATATTGGAATTCTACAATTATTCTTTTGTCTTTATTAATTAAGGTGTTGGCAGTAAAACTAATTTCTGCTGTGTTGTAGTCAATTATATAATCATTGTTTTGACCTCTTTTAAGAAGTACACCATCTA
>CAYREL010000185.1:0-2950 GCA_964423275.1 uncultured Flavobacteriales bacterium
TTTTAAATACTGGCAATTAGAACTTAGACTGAACCTGAAACATAAATGTTCTTGGAGAACCTAGATTTGCTGGTCTGATTAAATAGGAATTATTAAATAGGTTTTCACACAAAATTCCTAAAGTAATGTCTTTCTTTAAATTGTATTTAACCCTGCAATCCAATAAATTATATCCATTATTTAGAGTTACCATTGACCTATTAATACCTAAATCTGTAGATATTAATGTGTTTTCATTAAAAAGTCCTGTGACAAAAGCATAGTCAATATTGGTCATTTTAGAATTATATTGATAGGAAAGACCAATTATTAATTTGCTTTTATAAACACTTTCTACATCTAATCTTATATTAACTTTACTTCTATACTTTAAAGTAGAGTTATTAAATGACGAACTCGTATTAGAAAATGTATACTTTGTAGGATTAGATTCGTTAAGCGCAATTTCAGCTAAGGAAATTTGAGCTATACCTAATGGTACTAAATCTTCAAATGAACTATCAGGATAGACTGAATAAGGATTTGAATAAGTAAACCCAAAAAGTAAACCCAAAGACCAATTATCTGAAATTAATCCACTTGCATTTGTTGTAAACTCTACACCAGGTATTCTTGCTTTATTTACATTTTTAGAACTAAAACCTAATCCATAAGAAGACGGTTCAGAGGGGCCCCATATTCCTAAAGTAAACTCCATCATGTCATTATATTCCATTAAAAAACCAACTAAATCGATATAGCCCTTAAAATTTCTAATCTTAATCACTTTTTTAAGCCCTAGTTCAGAAGTCCAACCAGACTCAGGAATTAGATCTGGATTATTGTACAAATTAATTGGACCAATATCTCCTTTGAAATATAATTCAGTCATTGTTGGAAATCTAAAGCCTTGGCCAAAAGAAGATCGTAAATTCCAACCATTAGATATCTCATAATTCAAGCCTCCTCTAAAGACAGGCTGACCAAATTTAGTATCGTTCAAGTCGAAGTACTCATATCTTCCTCCGATAGAAAAATTAATTTTATTGACTTTTTGATCTAGTTGTAAATACGCACTGTAATTTAACCCAGTTATTTTTCCATCTTGTGTAAATTGAGAATTGAAGCTATTAGTTTCCCCTTTTAGAGTAACTAGTGTTATTCCTGATGTGATCGTAGTATTTTCATCATGAAATTGGTTTTGATATTCGTTAAATGACATAAGAGAATTGTTCTTGTTATTAGGATTATCGTTATAATATAAATTTCTACTTAAAATTCTCGACCTTAAAACATGTTTGAAAGAGTTGTGGTAATAAGTTATAGAGGGATCAATATAAAATCGATTTCCATTATTTGGAATATTGGTTCCACCCAGCGGAATATAGGCATTTGTATCGCTCTGCCACATAACAAACAATCCACTTTTCCTTTGCATGTAATTTATATTCAAACCAAATGTTACTTTGTCTTTTACAAGCTTAGAATTTGCAGAAATTCTGGTTTGTTGATTGTTAATGAATTTAATATAACCTCTATCGTTATAATGATTTGCAGAGAGAGTCAAGTCCAGGTTTTTTATCTTTTTACTATGGCTTAAACTTATTCCGTTTCTTAACATCAAAGAATCTCCCCACCACTTATTTCTAGGATCTTTTGGACTATCCCAAAAGCCAACAAATGAACTAACTATTGTCTGAGGATTAAAAGATGGTGTTTTAGTTTTTATATTTATAATTCCGTTTAAGGCTGAAGATCCATATAAAGCTGAAGAAGCTCCTTTGATAACTTCTATCTGCTCAATATTTTCCATTGGAATTAAATTAAAATCTACTTCTCCTTGATCTGCAGATAAAATAGGCATTTCATCAACCATTACAAGAACTCTACTTCCTGTACCATAACTCCACCCACTTCCACTTCGTATATTTAATTGACCATCAATTAATTGAATACCTGGAACGTTTCTTATTAAATCTGAAAGTGTTATACAATTTTTACTTTCAATAAGTTTAGAATCTATAACATCCATTGAAACAGTGACCTCTTCAATTTTTTGTTTGAATTTTGAAGCTGAAACAACCAACAAATTAAGTTCAGAGGAATTTTCATTCAGTGAAACATTTATAATTTTATTTTGATTAATATCTAGTTCTATTGTTTTTGATTGATAACCTATATAAGAAAACTTTAATTTTAGTAATCCGGCAGGAACTGAAATATCATATTTGCCCAATGAATTAGTAACTGTTCCCAAATTAAAATAAGAACTGGTAGTATCTTTTGGAGAAACTAGTTGATTAATTTTTATCGAGACACCAACTAGCGGTTTGTATAAAATTGAATCTTTAACAATACCAGAAATTGTAAATTGAGCATTACATCGAATAGATAATGCCAGAATTAAAATAAATAATAATTTAAAAAACCTCATAAAATCTCTCACAAGATAGGCTAATATTTGAGAAAATTAATAGTTAGAATTTATTTCACTTAATGGCAAACCCTTCCAGGTTATACCTTCTTGCCATTTAGGAGCATGCACTTCTTTTAAATAATTCATTAGCAACTTTTCAAGCTCTTTGGTTTTCTTGGGGTTTTGAGAAACAAGGTTACTGCTTTCTTTTTTATCAATTGTTATGTTATAAAGAAATAACTCTCCGTTGTCTTGAAATTTAACAAGTTTAAAATCCCCTTTTCTGACAGCAGAATGAGGCCTTTTTAAAGCAATTCCATTTTTATACGGCACATGAAAAAATATTCCATCAACTTCTCTTTTTACTTCTACTATTGAAGGATCTAAAAGTATAGATTTAAAACTTCCTCCATCTATTTCATTTAATTTAAAATTACTTTTTCCAGCTAAATCTTTAATGGTAGGTAAAATATCCGAACCAGAAACAGGAACTTTAGATACATTACCATTTTCAATACCTGGACCTGCTATAATTAAAGGAACTCTAAGTCCACC
>CAYREL010000186.1:0-2946 GCA_964423275.1 uncultured Flavobacteriales bacterium
TAAAAAATTTAAATCTTTAAATATGAAAAATCTTATTTGCTCTATTAAAGATAAATCAATGACAGAGCAGAAAGAAATCATGAATAACAGATTTGAAGAGTGGCGTGGCAATCTGGAACAAGTAGATGATGTTGTAGTTTTTGGGATAAAAGTCTAAAATTTCATAACTTAAAAAAGCGAAATACAACTTGTAGAACCGCTTTAAAATCGTAAAAACAAAACTCATGAAATACTTATTTCTCTTATCAGGATTAGTTTTTAGCAATTATTTCTTCTCCCAAAATATTAAAGACAATAAAATTTCCATTGATTATATACAACTGCCTAAGCAAAAAGTCGACGAATCTATTTCTACTTTTTTTACAATCTATAAAGACTCTTATCTAGAGAAAAACAACCAACAGTTATCTATTTATCAATTTAAAGTTGACTCTTCAGAAGCAGAACAACAAATAAAAATTAAAACTTGGAAAACACTAAAAAACACTGTCAAAAGAAATTATTTGGACAGCCTAAGTGTTTGGAAACAAAATATTGCAAAAGGTATAAATAGAGCAAAACCAACTGAACCAATTTATCCTGAATACCCAGAGTCTTATTTTTTATTCCCACCTGTTTTGTCTAAGTCTCTAAGTGAATTAATGAGCAATAAATCTATAAAAATTGCAGGCTTTAGAGAAGGAAGTACAGGTGTTAGAATAGAAATAGACAATTTGGGATTAGATGTTCTTTCTATAAAAGGAAAGTATGCCAACCAAGGAAAATCTTATGTAGTTACTGCAAGATATAAAATGCCAATAATTATAAAAACATTTATAAGTGGAGAGTTATTGCAGCAAAAGCAATATCATAATGAAATAGCCAATCATGTTGTTTTCAAAGGCAAAACTGAATATGATTATGAAATATGGAAAATGAATGTTGGAGAAAGCAGTAAAGATATCTGGATAAATCTTCAAAGAAAACTTTGGAATACTGCCATTAAAAATATTTCTTCAATACTAGATTCTGAGATTGGTTATCCTAAAAAAAGAGAGAATACTGAAATATATATTGTTAAAAAATTTCAAGATTATAATTATGAAAAATTACTATCTGCTTATAATTATGCAGAATCGGGATATGGACAAGTTGGTTTAGATAGAAATAAATCTAGAGCTAAAACTCAACTTATTAAAGCAATAAATATTTGGGAACAGGAAATAAAAGAAAGTGATTTAACAAACAAAAAATCAAGAATAAATGCCAAAATATCTGGGCTAATAAGTGCCAATCTGGCCGATGCATATTTTTGGACAGAAGACTTTGAAAAAAGTAATTTTTACATCAATAAAGCAATCAGTCAAGGAAATTTAAAAGCTAAAAACCATTGTAAAAAACTAAAAAAGGATATTCCGCAGTTTAAAAAGAGATACAATGTTTATATACAATAAGGATAAAGCTAATGTTGGATAAGTAGCTTTTCTACTTTTTGACTTTCTCCATACATTACTTTTATCGTATAAATATTACTAGAAAAGCTAGAAACATCAATAGCTGTAAAGCTTTGGTTAAGGTGTTTTTCGAATACAACTTCACCAAGAATATTGGTAATTGTAATTTTACTTATTAGTTCTTGTGAATTTATATTAACCAAATTATTTGAAGGATTTGGATAGATTAAAATATCACTTAAATTATTAATATCCGTACTAGTAGTAGATTGACAGACAGAAATCCCATTGGTACTTAATGGTCCATTAGTTACAGAACCAAGTTCATACGCTACAATATTTCCCAAGTTATCCATTAATTTATAGCCATTTTGTTCTTGATTATTTGCTCCATTTACATGGTAAAAAACATCAATATTTGTATTAGAATCTACCATAAATGGAACTATTTGAGTGTTACTTCCACTGTACATAGTTAAATTATGAGAAGAAATCCCATCCAAATCAATGGAGATGTAGGACCCGTTCCATCCATCTGCTAAGGAATCATAAGTTTCAAGAATAAACCATCCACATGGAGCATTAATTGTGCCGCTTCCAGCTGACTGACAGCTAATAAGTCCGTAAGTATCTGCTGGACCATTTCCATTAGAACCTGCTTCAGATGCGACCATTACCCCTAGCTCGTTGTAAATCTCATAAGAATTTTCATCGTCCCAATTTCCTGGTGAGTATATAACATTTATTACATCTCCAGAATCTACAGAAATATCGAAAAATTCTGGGCCAGAACCTGTTTGTAAAGCAACTGTTTGTGTAATAGAGTAGTTAACTTCTATGTCTAAATAGCCTCCATTCCATCCATCGCCATAACTGTCAATTAATGCAATTTGAAAAATACCACAACTACCTGCAATGGTTAAGGCATTGGTAGTAAAACTATATGGACCAGACCAAGAACTAACATCGTTTGCTCCACAAACTTCTTGTACATAAAAATCATAATCTGTACCAGGGCTTAAAGAATTTATAGAATAAGTATTGGAATTTAAGTTACTAACCATAGTTCCTGAACTTGGTGAAAAACCACTTATTCCCCACTCTAAATTCCAAGAATTACCTCCACTTCCGCCAGACACCCAGGACAAATCTGCATTATTTGTAGAAATCCCTGAAACATATAAACTTATAGGAGAACTACAAGAAACACAAGCTTGTATTCCATATGTACTCATTGGTCCATTGTTCATTGGCTGAACATTGGTTTGATTCACAATAATATTTCCAGATTGGTCATAAATAGTATAAGAATTTTCTTCTGGCCAATTGTCTGGATAATATACAACATCTAGTATATCACCAGAATCTATTGGAATAGGTGTGCTTTCAGGTCCAAAACCATTTTGAATTGTAACATTAGAATCTACAATAGTTCCATCTACTATTATTTCTAAATACCATCCATTCCATCCATCCCCATAAGAATCATAAAGCTCGACCATATAAGCACCAC
>CAYREL010000187.1:0-2920 GCA_964423275.1 uncultured Flavobacteriales bacterium
GATATGAATATAGAGATTTTCCCAACTCATATCAAAAAAAATACAATCGTTTTTTACGAGATTTAGGAGTTGATGTAGTTGTAGGATCGCATCCTCATGTAATTCAGCCAATGGCGTATAGCAAAAAAAACAACCAAGAATTTTTAACGGTTTTCTCTCTTGGAAATTTTGTTTCTAACCAACGTGCTGAGCGCAAAGATGGAGGAGCAATGCTTAGACTTTCTTTTAAAAAAACTGACAATAATATTCTGATTTCTCGAAAAGAGTACATCCCTGTTTGGGTTCATAAATTTATTGAAAAGGAAAAGTGTCATTTCCAGATCTTGCCATGCGCAAGGCCTATTTACAACGAAAAATATTTTTCTAATAAAGAAGATTTTAAGAAAATGAAAACTTTTTTAGATAATACAAGGGCCCATCTTAATAATAATAATTTAGCTATTAACGAAGGAGTTCCATATGGGCTTATTAGATTTAAACCAATTACTATCCTACAAAGTCAAGGCCCAGAACTTAGAAAGTTAGATGTAAATAAGTTAAAAACTAAAAGAAGCAAGAGAAGAAGAAAATGAAATTAAAGACTCTTTTTATTTACATTATGGGCATAGGATACATTTGGGTTGGTTTCCAGCATTTTATAGATACTTCATTTTTTTTAAAAATTATGCCACCAAATTTTCCTCTTCACAAAGAATCCGTATATGTTAGTGGGGTTCTAGAAATATTATTTGGTAGTGGAATTATCTTTAAAAAAACACGATTTTATGCCTCTTGGGGAATTATATTATTGTTAATAGCTGTATATCCTGCCAATATATATTTGGCATTTAGTGAAGATGCTCAACAAGCAATTGGTGTCTCTAGTTTTTTTGCGTCTTGGGTTAGGTTGCCAATTCAATTTGTATTAATTGGATTTTCTTTCTACAGCTCAAAAACTTAGTCAAATAAAGCCTTAAGGGGAAATAGTATTTTGATTTTACAGTGCAATCTATTTTTATTTCTAAGAACCACTCGCGCTTTCAAATTAGTATTTAACGAGTTGTAATTTAAAGAATTAAGGCATTTTTGAGAGATAAATATTTAAGTTTCCTCTGATATTTTTTGTCTGCCTCTAAATAAATCCTATATTTAACTTAAATAAATTTAAATTAATAATTATGGAAGGTTATTGTGTAAAATGTAAGAGTAAAAAAGAAATTAGTGACGCTAACGAAGTTACAATGAAAAATGGTCGTAAAGCCATGAAAGGTAAATGTCCATCATGCGGAACTGGAATGTTTAGAATCTTAGGGAAAGCCTAATCATTGAGACATATTAATTTTTAAGGGAAGTGTTAATCTTCCCTTTTTTTTTGCTTAATTTTAAGTTGTAAGTATATGTTTAATAGGTTTTTTACAGTTTCGTTTTTGCTTTTTTCAGCGGTTACCTTATTTGCTCAATTTAATCCTGTCTTTAATAATTTAGTTTGGGCCGATGAATTCAATGGCTCCGGAGCAATCGATTATAATAAATGGTTCCACCAGACACTTTTACCAAATGGAACTAGCTGGTGGAATGGGGAGCAGCAACACTACACAGATGAAATCACTAACTCTTATATTAATAATGGGTTATTAAACATTGTCGCAATAAAAGAAGTTTATTCAGACCAAGGAATTACCAAAAACTACACTTCTGCAAGATTAAATTCAAAATTTGCATTTACTTATGGAAGAGTTGAAGTAATGGCAAAATTACCTTACGGAGAAGGGACTTGGCCAGCAATATGGACTTTAGGGAAAAATATAACTGAGAATGGAGGTTTTTGGGCTTCTACTTTTGGCACAACCGGTTGGCCTGCATGTGGGGAAATAGATATTATGGAACACTGGGGGCACAATCCAAATTATGTTCAAAGCGCATTACATAACAGTTTTTCATCTGGAAATACTATCAATCATGGTGGAATTATGGCCTCAGATGTTGCCAATAACTTTCATCTTTATGCAATGGAATGGACAGAGAATGAAATAAAGTTCAGTTTGGATAGTGTTGTTTTTTATGAATATAATCCACAGCCAAAGAATATTGCAAACTGGCCTTACTTTCAAGACCAATATCTTCTTCTAAATATTGCTATGGGGAGTAGTTGGTTTTCTATAGATCCTTTTTTTAACTCTAGCAAAATGGAAGTTGACTATGTAAGAGTATACCAAGCTAGTCCTTCCATTGTAAATCCTATTGAAGAAACTTCGCATTTGTCCATTTATCCTATACCTTTCCAAAAGGAAATTTCTTTTATATTTAAGGATGATTTGCCTATTTCTGGTGCGTATTTGTGCTCTTTTCTTGGCAAGCAGATTAAATTGTTTTCTTGTAAAGAGGATATAGAAAATTACTCTTGGGAAAGTTTAAAAAGCGGAACTTATTTTATTAAAATTGACCATTTTGAGAAATCTACTACCCATAAAATTATTAAATTGTAGAATCTACTTTTGATTCTATGGGACCAAGGTTATTATTTATCTATTTATTTATTTTCTCTTTTTCTTATTCTCAAAAGAAACTCTCCCCATATATTATAGTTCTTGGAACCATTCAAGATGCAGGATCTCCCCATATGGGTTGTGAAAAATCTTGTTGCATTGACTTATTTGAGAATCCAGATCCAACTCGAAAAGTAGTTAGTCTTGGTTTGGTAGATCCTTTAGAAAAAAAATATTGGCTTATAGAAGCTTCCCCAGATTTTATAACTCAATGTAGAGAATTAAAAAAAATATCAGGATTTGAACATGCTAAAAGTCCTGACGGTATTTTTTTAACCCATGCCCATATTGGACACTACACAGGGTTAATGTACTTAGGGAAAGAATCTTATAACTGTAGGAATGTTCCTGTATTTGCAATGACTAGAATGAAAGGTTTTTTAATTAAAAATGGT
>CAYREL010000188.1:0-2906 GCA_964423275.1 uncultured Flavobacteriales bacterium
CTGCAAAATAACCAGTTCTTAAATAACCTCTTTTTTCAATTTTAAAGCATTCTGCAACATCGTGACTAGTCTTCTTTACAATTTGTTTCAGATTCATTTGATTGGTTTTTTCTAGCTCAAGTAAAGCAAGTATAGCATGTTGAACTAATGGACCACCAGATGGAGCTGATAAATAGGAATTATTTTTCTCTTCAAAAGTATGAGGAGCATGATCAGTTGCAATTACATCAATTACGTTTTCATTAATAGCTTTAATAAGCGCTTTTCTGTCATCTTCTGATTTGACTGCAGGATTCCATTTAATTAAACTTTTCTTATCTAAATATTTTGAATCATTGAACCATAAATGATGGATACAGCATTCAGCAGTTATTTTTTTATCTCTTAAGGGCTGGTTATTATTAAAAAGTTCCAATTCTTTTGCAGTTGAAATATGTAATACATGAAGTCTTGTTTCATATTTTTTCGCTAACTCAACAGCCAGTGATGAAGATAAATAGCAAGCTTCTTCGGACCTAATTATAGGATGCATTTCGAAAGGGATGTCTTCCCCATATTTTGCTTTAAATATAGCAGTATTTTTTCTTATAGTTTGTTCATCTTCACAGTGGGTAGCTATAAGTAAAGCGCTATTTTTAAATATTTGAGACAAAGTCTGTTTGTTATCAACGAGCATATTTCCTGTAGATGAACCCATAAAAACTTTAATACCACAAACATTAATTGGATTGGTTTTTAATACCTCTTGAAGATTTTCATTATTCGCACCCATGAAAAAGGAATAATTTGCTATTGAGTTTTTATTCGCAGTAGCATATTTTTGTTCTAATAGTTCTTGGGTAACAGTATTGGGAACTGTATTAGGCATTTCCATGAAACTTGTAATTCCGCCTGCCACTGCAGCTCTTGATTCTGAATATATATTCGCTTTATGTGTTAATCCTGGCTCTCTAAAATGAACTTGGTCATCTATCATCCCTGGAATTGCTATTAATCCTGTTGCATCATATTCATGGTCGAATGTTCCAGTTATAGCCCCGTTTTTTATCTCAGAAATTTTAGAATCTTCAATAGCTATATCTCCAAAAAATTGTTGATTTTCGTTAATGATTTCTACATTTCTTATAACACTTTTAATTTTCAAATTTTTTCGATCTTAATTTTAACACTCCTATAAAAGCCTCTCTAAAAATTCCAATATTCATCTTAGACTGTCCAAGTTCTCTATCTTTAAAGTGTATAGGAATTTCTTTTACTGTAAAACCTAGTTTAATTGCGCTATATTTCATTTCTATTTGAAATGCATAACCTACAAACCAAATATTATCCAAATCTATTTTTTCCAAGACTTTTCTAGAGTAACATTTAAAACCTGCAGTTGTGTCTTTAATATTTATTCCTAAAACTAACCTCACATAGAGCGATGCATAGAAGGATAGCCAATACCTTGATTTTGGCCAATTGATAATCTTTCCTCCAGGGACATATCTAGATCCAACACATAAGTCTGCAGATTTGTTAGCGCAATTGTAAAGTAATCTTGGTAAGTCGTCAGGACTATGGGAGAAATCTGCATCCATTTCAAATATATAATCGTATTTATTTTCAATGGCCCATTTAAACCCATGTATGTAAGCAGTTCCTAAACCAGACTTTTCCTTTCTTTCTTCAATAAATACAGACTTATTTTTTTTCATAATTTCTTTAACAACCTTTGCAGTTCCATCTGGAGATTGGTCATCAACAATTAAAATATGAAAATCATCTTTTTTAGCTAGTACAGCATGAATTATGTTAGAAATATTTTCAATCTCATTATAAGTAGGTATGATTACTAAGCTCTTCATTTTTCTAAAAAATTAGAACGAATTTTAATTAACTTTTGCAGTTTGGTTAATAAACAAATAAACGAATAAAATTCTTTAATAAAAATACCTTAACTATTATTAACTTTGCAATACTTGTGAGAAAAATATTTATTCTTTTATTAATTATTCCTTTTTGTTTGATTTCTCAATCTAATAATATCGAGTTACTTGACCAATGGTATATAGAAGGATTACCTATTACTAATGACGGTGAATCGGTATTTAACGATGTATGGGGATTAGAAATTGAAAATGATAAATACGCCATTATCGGTTCTACAAATGGCACCCATATTTTACGGATTAGTGGCAATAGCCTTGAAGAAATAGACTTTGTTGCTGGAAAGTATGCAGGTAATCAAGCAATTCATAGAGATTTCCATGACTATAATGGTTACTTGTACGCAGTTTGTGATGAAAATGCTAGCTCCCTTCAAATTATGGATTTAAGTTATTTGCCAGATAGTGTCCATTTGGTTTACGACAGTGACTCGTTAATAATCCGTGCTCATAATATATTCATTGATACAGCAAATGCAAAGCTTTACGGATGTGCTGTAGCAACACCTTCAGGCTTTCATGCTTTAAGTGTTTATGACCTAAGTAATCCTGTTTACCCAGAATTAATTTATAATTACGATGAGGTTGGTCATGTTCATGATGCCTATGTTTACAACGACACTGCTTTTTTAAATTGTGGAAATGATGGTCTTAGAGTTATTAAATCTCACTCCCAAGGATTTGCTTACGAGCTGTCCTCACTTACTGTTTATCCAGATAAAGGGTACAACCACTCCGGATGGATTTCAGGAGATAAAAAGACCTATATTATGTGTGATGAAACACCTTCAATGAAGATAAAAGTGCTTGATGTTTCAGATTTGAATAATATTTCTGTCAGTTCTACTTTCTCTGCAGAGTCCTACGAGCAGGCATTGCCACACAACGCTATATTTATAAATAATATAGCATATGTTAGTTATTACAACGACGGGTTACAGATTTTTGACATTTCTGATCCACTTAATCCCAAGAAAA
>CAYREL010000189.1:0-2898 GCA_964423275.1 uncultured Flavobacteriales bacterium
TCAATTTTCCTTCTTGGTTTAAAAAAATCTCCAACATGCTCCATGCTAATTCCAACTGTATTTTTTATAGAAATGATACTAGGATTGGAAGTCAACAACATAGCAACAGCACCTGCTCCTTGTGTATATTCACCAGAAGAAGCTAATTCATATTTTGCAATATCTGAAGCAATTACAATCGCTTTTTTTTCTGGATTAATTCTTATCCAATCTAAACAGTTTTCAACTGCATCAATTCCGCCAATACAAGCAAATGTGAGATCTACAACATCACAGTTTTTAAAACATCTAGCACCATGGGTTTCTGAAAGAATTTTTTCAACTGTTCCAACAGCATATGTAGCTGTTGGTTTAGCTGCATCTACAGCGCTTTCAGTTCCAAGATATATTCTGCCAATAGTGGAGGGGTCTATTTTATTATTTACAATAAGATTTAATAGTGCATTTGCAGCCATAGAGGCAGTATCTTCATTTATATCAGCAAGTGCCATATATTTTAGGCCCAATCCTTTTTCAAGTTTTGCAGGAATAATATTTCTTTTTTCTGCCAAACTAACTATTGGTAAAGCTATGTTTGGTAAGTAATAATCTATTGCATCAATTCCAAATTCCATTTCTTTTTTTTATATCATTCCTAAATCTAGCTTTGCCTCTTCACTCATCATATCCTTATCCCATGGAGGATCGAATACAATCTTAACTTTTGAAGTTTCGACGCCATGAACTTCACCAACCTTATCCTCAACCTCTTTTGGAAGGGACTCTGCCACAGGGCAATTTGGAGAAGTTAAAGTCATTATAATTTCAGTATTAAATTTATCGTCAATTTTAATTTCATAAATCAAACCTAATTCGTAAATATCCACTGGAATTTCTGGATCAAATATCGCTTTGAGAACATTTATAATTTTGTCCTCAATTTTTTTTTTGATACTTGTAGAATCTTTCACATCACTCATTTAAATTATTTTTTATCATTAATGAATATGCATAAGCTTTCATCTGTTTGACCATTTCTAACAAACCGTTAGCTCTAGTAGGAGACAAATGATTAGTTAGACCAATTTCATTTATGAAATTTAGTTTTGCCTCAAGTATATTTTCAGGGGACTGGTTATTTAATACTCTTATTAAAAGTGCGATTATTCCCTTTGTTATTATTGCCTCACTATCTGCATAAAATGAAACCAGATCTTTTTCAAATTCAGCATGCAACCATACTTTAGATTGACAGCCTTTGATAATATTTTCATCACTTTTATGAGTGGAAGATATAAGAGGAAGATCTTTGCCAAGTTCAATCAGATACTCATATTTTTCCATCCAGTTGTCAAACATTTCAAACTCACTAACAATTTCTTTTTCAAGATCTATAACCTGCATGAACTATTTTTTATAATAAAGATAATTTAAACTCTTTATTCCTTAGCTCAATAGAGACATTATTTAAACAATTGTTGAATGATTTCTTGAAGCTTACCTACTTTAATTAATTGATAATCTTTTGATTCTACTTGACTAACCTTAGAATATTTACTTAAATAAATTGTTTTAATTCCCATTTTTGTCACCTCTTTTATACGTTGTTCTATTCTACTAACTGGTCTTATTTCACCACTTAGGCCCACTTCTCCAATAAAACAAATTTTATGATCAATATAAAAGTCAAAAAATGAAGATAATATTGCACAAACCATAGATAAATCAATTGCAGGGTCTTGAATTTTTAATCCACCAGTGATATTTAAAAAAACATCTTTTTGGCTTAGTTTCATACCTCCTCTTTTTTCAATTACTGCCAACAACATATTCAGTCTTTTAATGTCAATTCCATTTGCTGATCTTTGTGGATTTCCGTAAGTAGCAGCTGAGGTTAAGGCCTGAGACTCTATCATTATAGGTCTTACTCCTTCCAAACTACAACCCAAGGCAATACCACTCAGTTTTTCTTGGTTGGTTGAAATAAGCATTTTACTAGGAGAATTTACTTCTTCTAGTCCACTTTCATTCATTTCATAAATTCCAAGTTCATTGGTACTTCCAAATCTGTTTTTGATACTTCTAACCAAACGGTATAAGTGGTTTTTATCTCCTTCAAATTGAAGGACTGTATCCACCATATGTTCCAATACTTTAGGACCAGCTATTGCTCCATCTTTAGTAATATGCCCAATAATTATTATTGGAATTAACCTTTCTTTTGCATATTTAATTAAAATTTCAGCACAGTGCTTGATTTGAGAAACACTTCCTGGAATAGCATCTATTTCTTGGGTGTGAATGGTCTGTATAGAATCAACAATAATTAATTTAGGCAAAACTTCTTCACAGGTATTAAGGATGGTATTGACTTCTGTCTCATTATAAATATAGCAACTGTCGTTATTGAACTTTAATCTATTGGCTCTTAACTTTATTTGTTCATTGCTTTCTTCCCCAGAAATATATAATACTTTTTCTTTGAGTGTTAAGGCAATTTTTAAAGTCAATGTTGATTTACCAATTCCAGGTTCCCCCCCTAAAAGTATAACAGAACCTTTTACCAATCCATTTCCAATTACCCTATTAAACTCCAAATCATTTATAGGAATTCTCTCCGCCTTATCTCCAGAAATATCACTTATTCTCTGAGGAGTTTTAATACTGCTTGTAATAGAACTTTTGGAAGACTTTGAAACTATTCTCTCAGAAACTGTATTCCATTCTCCACATTCTCCACATTTGCCAGTCCACTTACTTGTTTCGTGAGAACAGCTTATGCATTGAAATATTTTTTTAGATTTTACCATAAGCAATAATAATTCGTTACAACATACAATTAATACGTTGTGTTTTTAGAAACTGGATTTAAATAAGTTTTAATAGTAATAAAGATGCCAATTAAACCCCAAATTGGAA
>CAYREL010000190.1:0-2898 GCA_964423275.1 uncultured Flavobacteriales bacterium
GAGCATTTAATTCATTGATTATTTCATAAAACCTTTTGTAATCAAATAAGTCTTGGGCAATATTTGCTTTTAGTCTAATCTCAATAGTGTTTTTAGAATCTTCAAATTGAGGTTTGTCAAATTTTACTCCTTCTTTTTTTGCAAAATTTATTAATTCAGTAGTTATACTTTTGCAATTAAAATCCTTCTTATACTTTTCAAAATTTGTATATTTTTTTTCTAGAGATGCTCTATTTTTATTTACCCAATACAATGCGAATTGATTAAATATTCCTTTTCTAATAAGTTTACTAAAGTAATCACTCGTTTCAGTTGTGTCTAGTGGAACAAAATAATCGGGTACAATACCACCTCCACCATACACTATCCTATTTTTTAAAAGAGTTGAGAATTCTTCGTTCTTATTGTTTTTTATACTGTCTTTGTTAAAAGATTCTCCCGATTTATACCTGCTATATTTTTCTTTTCTGTAGGCCATAGATCCTTTATTGTAAGGTTTCTGGATGCATCTCCCACTTGGTGTATAATATTTAGATGTTGTAATTCTTACTTGGGTTCCATCTGGCAATTGAATTGGCTTTTGAACAAGTCCTTTGCCAAATGTTCTTCTACCTACAATTAGTCCTCTGTCCCAGTCTTGTATTGCACCACTAACAATTTCACTTGCACTTGCACTGCTTTCATTAACTAGAACAATAACTTTCCCTTTTTCAAGTAACCCTGTTTTATTTCCTGCATATGTTTTTTCTGGAAATTTCCTCCCTTTTGTAGAAACAATTTTTCTATATCCAGGCAAAATTTCATCTGATAGATCAACGGCTGTCTTTAGATATCCTCCACCATTGTTTTGTAAATCTAGAACAAGATTTTCCATTCCCTTGCTTTTTAACTTGAATACAGCAGTTTTAATTTCATTTATACTTGTTGAAGAAAAATTGTTGAGTTTAATATATCCAGTATTGTCATTAACCATATAAGAAGCATCTACACTATAAATTGGAATTTTATCTCTAGTAATTTCAAAATCTAAAATCTCCTTATTTTTTCCTCTAATTACTCCTATTTTGACTTTAGTTCCTTTTGCTCCAAGAAGTCTATCTCTAACTCCTTTGTTTTTAATTCCATTGCCTGCAACTAATTCATTTTTAATTTTAATAATTTTATCTCCTGCCATTAGACCTACTTTTTCCGATGGTCCACCAGGGATAGCCTGAACAATTAGGATAGTATCTTTGAAAATTTGAAATCTAACACCTACTCCGGTAAATGAACCTTTTAACGGTGCATTCATATCGTGAATATCTTTTAAGGAAATATAAGTCGAGTGCGGGTCTAATTGCTCAAGCATATATCTTATTCCATGTTCTGTTATTAGAGAATTATCAATAGAGTCAGGATATATTTGATCGAAAAACTTTATTCCTTGAGAATAGTTATGGATGGTATTTTTAAAATTAGATTTATTGTTAGGAATTGGGATGATACTTGAATTTGGTATTTTTTTCCTAATAATATCAAGCTCTAAAGTGTCTTTTTCTCTTACCAATTTAACTTCACATTTGGAATTTTTTTCACCGCACAATAACTCATTAAATTCAGAATAATAGTAAATCTCTTTTAAATTATTATTATTAATTTCTAGGACTTGATCATTTTTTTTAATGTTTGATACTTCTGCACCACTGCCTTTAAATACACTATCGACAAGAATTTTGCCTTTTTTGAATTTAACTGAAAAACCTAGAGAGGTTTTTTCAGATGGTGTTATGCCAAGTATTTTAAATACAGAGTCAGGTTGGTAAAGTGCCATTGGTCTTAGATAATTATACATTCCTAGAACTAAATCACTTTGTAATTTATTTTCATCTACCTCCTCTACATACATTTGTTCGATAAGAAACAACAACCTTTGAATTTTAACATCAGTAGATCTAGATTCAAGATTCTGCCCAAGAATATTTAAAGTTAAAAAGGTGAGTATGGATAATATAATATGTCTAGTTGGCAATTTCTCTATGAATTAGAATTTTCTATGCTGTTAAATTAGCTTAATTCAAACAAAAAAAGGTATATGTTAATTTTTTTTTTTGTGTAGGTATAAAATTGATTTACTCTCAAAAAAAGAATCTTCAAAATAATTAATAATTTTCTCGATTTTAAAATTGTATATTTTAGAGACTTTTTGAATTTCTTCTTTCAAATCTCCTCCTTTTAAATAAATAATTCCATTTGGTATTTCATTTTTATTGGATTTTGCAATGTTTTGTTCTACCCAAGGACAAAATCTCTCAAGTTGGGTTACTGCTCTACTAACAATAAAGTCAAATTTCTCAGAAATATTTTCAGCTCTTTCAATTTTTGATTTAACATTTTTTATTTCCAAATCCTCAACAATTTGATCAACAACCTTTATTTTTTTGGCAATTGAGTCAACCAATGTAAATGAAGTGTTCTTAAAATATATTGCTAATGGAATGCCAGGAAAACCACCGCCAGTTCCTACATCTAATATTTTTGTGTGTTTTTTAAAATCAATAAATTTAGCTATGGATAATGAATGTAACACATGTCTTGTATAAAAGTTCTCTGTATCTTTTCTACTAATAACATTAATTTTAGAATTCCAATCTAGGTAAAGATCTTTAAGACTTTCCAATTGATGCATTTGATATTGATCTAAGTTTGGAAAATAATATTGAATTATTTTTGCGGAATCAGATTGTTTCAAAACTGTGTTTCATTATGTTGTAAAGAAACTCTCTTGCTCTAAACAGTTGAGCCTTAACTGTTCCTAATGGTAGATTTAGCTCTATGGATATTTCCTCGTAGCTCATTTCTTTAAAATATCTCATTTCAACTAAGATTTCATATCTGTGTTTTAATTTTTTCACATACTGG
>CAYREL010000191.1:0-2882 GCA_964423275.1 uncultured Flavobacteriales bacterium
TTTTAGTAGTTGCAGAAGCACTTATACTTTGAGAATAAATTTGAGAAAATCCTTTAACAGTGTCGTTAATAATCTCATTTTCAGAATTGTCCCAATTTCTATTAATTTGTTCCATATACCATAAGGAAGAAAGTTTGTAAGAAGGGTTGATGGTCACGTTTTTTCCAAAAAGCTTTATAGAGCTTGAAGCACTTAGATTATGCCTCATACCGTTTTTTGATTTTGAAAGCAGACTTTCTAAATTATTATTTAGAATATTTTCAGAATTTAAACTCAATTGGTTTTTGGTATTCATTTGATAATTAATATTCGTTTGATCAATTATTTCATGGATAAAGTTTTTATTAATACTATTTTTTCTTAACATTTTGAATGGATAAAATCGATTTACATTATATGCAATTTCAGGAAGAGTAAAAGTCATCAACCCAGAATTACTGTTTTGGCTGTGTCTTAAATTTGCACTTAAGTTAGTAGATATTGCGCCTTTGAATTTTTTACTCCAAGCAACGTTGGAATTAAAAGTGTTAGTCAAATAGTTTTGTGCTGAAATATTGTTGTAGTCATTTCTAAAATTGGTGGTTGTTCCAGCATTGATTAATGCTCTAAAAGTAGTTCCTGGATTAAGTTTTGTGTCATTTTGATGGTTCCATTTGACAAAGAAATCTTTGCTTTTGTTGTAATCTTCAAACCCTTTTTCTCCTTGAATAGTGTTTCTGTAATTTAAAGAGAATTGTCCACTGTATTTATACCTAACTTTATAACTAGTGGAGTTACTAATCCCCCAAGAACCTAAACTGTATATGTCGCCAGTTATTGAAGTGCTAAGTTTACCACCTTTAAACTGGTGGTAATATCCTCCTCCTAGTAAATAAAACCCTAATGCTCTAGATTCTCCATAATTTGGAATAATAAGACCATTAGAACTCTTGTTTTTTTTGTTGGGTAAAAAGGCAAATGGCAAACCGAGAGGAGTAGGAATATCTGCAATATGTAAGTTTACAGGGCCAGAAACAATTTTATCGTTGGGCTTAATGACTGCTTTTCTTAATTTAAAATAAAAATGCGGATGTTCTAAATCGCATGTAGTATAAAGCGCATTCCTAATATGAACATCTCCATTATTTTGTCTTTTAACTTTTTCTCCATGAATAAAACTTTCTCCTTCCTGAAGAAGCACTTCATAGGTTATCCCTTTTTTTGTTTTAAAGTTATATTTCAATGAGTCAGAAGTGGTAGAAGTTGATCCGTCAGATAGAACTGGCTTGCCAATTTTTTGATTATTACTATCTAAACAATATTTTGCATGTACAATTTTACTTTCAAAATCAAATTTAATGTAGCATGCATCTAAAATTATCTCTCCATAGTCTATATGTGCTTGAGAATAAAGATGGGTTTGTTTATTGCTCATATCCAAAATAATAGAATCTTTTGCATTCCAGTTCAGAGCATCCTCTAATTGGCTTGATTTTTGGTTATTCTTTATTTGTGCAAACAAAGAATTACTGTTTATTAACACCAAAAAGAGTATAAAAACAAAGGAATGACCTTTAATCAATTCAATTTGCAGCTTAAATTTGTTTTGGTTTTTAAACATGTATAAATAGACTCTCTTTAGACAGGATTGTTTTTATTAACGATTAATACGAAATAAAATTATACAAATATAATGGTACTTATTTTAAGAAAATATTTTCCCTTAATTCTTTTGTTGTTTTGTTTAATTCAGATAAACTCTCAGACAGGATTAGGGATAAATACTGTTGTAATTGACCCAGGACATGGTGGTAAAGATCCAGGGGCTGTAAGTCCAAACAACAATTATGAGAAAACTGTTGTTTTAAAAGTTAGTTTGCTTTTAGGGGATTTAATAAAGAAAGAATTTCCAGATGTAAAGGTTATTTTCACAAGAGATGACGATCGGTTTATAGGATTGGCTAAAAGAGCTAAAATAGCCAATGAAATTGGAGCTGACTTATTTATTTCAGTTCATGCAAATGCTATTGAAGCTCCTTCTGCAAATGGTTTTGAGACATGGGTTCTAGGTTTGCATAAATCAAAAGCAGCTTTGGAAGTGGCAAAGTTTGAAAATTCATCTATATTAATGGAGGAAAACAACGAGCAAACTTATTCTGAGTTCGATCCAAATGATCCAGATGCTTATATAGCATTATCCATGAGGCAAAATGCATTTTTAGATCAAAGTTTAATTTTAGCTAATGCAATTCAAAAGGATTGTAGGTTGAAATTAGGTCTTAGAGACAGAGGGGTTAAACAAGCTGGATTCATGGTTCTTTACAGAGCAACAATGCCAGCTGTTTTATTGGAACTAGGTTTTTTATCTAATCCCAAAGACGAAAAGTTACTTATTTCCAAAAGTGGTCAAATAAAATTGGCAAATCATATTTTTGAAGGGTTTAAAAATTATAAAAATAAGTACGATAATGTTGACCAATCTCTAACAAAATATAAGAAAGAAAAAAATGTTTTACAAAAAGAAATTCTTATAGATACAGGGTTGGTATATAAAGTTCAAATAGCCACATCAAGTGTTAAAATCCCAACACTTCCCGAAAACTTTAATGGTTTAAAAGATGTAGAAGTGTATATTAGTGGAAATTATTATAAATATACTTTTGGTTCTAGCTTAAATATGAAAGCTGCTAGTGAGAATTTAAGCCAAGCTAAGAAATATGGATATGAATCTGCTTTTGTAGTTTCTTTTCAAGATGGAAAAAGACTAAATTGGGTAAAGCAGTAAAAAATTGTTGAATGAAATTTAAAAAAGAATTTTTAATTGGAATAGTTACTTTAATTGGAATTAGTGTTCTAATTGTAGGATCGTTTTTTTTAAAAGGTCAAGAAATATGGAAATCTAG
>CAYREL010000192.1:0-2865 GCA_964423275.1 uncultured Flavobacteriales bacterium
TAGTTCTAAATGCTTGGGGACAAGATGCTTATTTTCATGTAAATGAAATTGTTCAAGGCACCTGGACTAATGATAAACCTCATGTAATTTATGGTGTAGCTGCTGTTGGTTACCCTTCAATAGATTCAAATTTAACACTAACTGTCGAAGAAGGAACTAAAATACATGGACACTCGAACGCTGTTCTCTATGTTTATAAAAGTACTTTAAACGTCAACGGGAATTTAAATAATCCAGTTGTTTTCCAACAAGACAGAACTGAGGATTATTTACTCTACTCTGCAGATTCAATAGCTGGGCAATGGAGAGGTCTTTATTTTTCCAATGCTCTAAACTCTACCATAACACATGCAGAAATTAAAAATGCAATAATTGGTATTCAGGTAGATACTTTTTCGTTAAATAACCATGTATCTTTAAATAAAGTAAAAATACATAACTCCTTGTATTCCAATATATTATCACAAGGCTCAAATTTATCTGCAACTAATTGTTTATTTGCCAATTCTAACAACTACTCGGCATTTATAAGCATAGGTGGAAATATTAATTTTGAACATTGTACTTTTTCAAATTACAGTAGAGGATATAGAACAAGTCCAACTTTTGTATTTAAAGATTATTACGAAAGTTCCAATGGACAAATAATATTCAGACCGTTTAATGAAGCCAACTTCACCAATTGTATAATAGATGGAAATTCAACCACAGACTTTGTATGTGACACATTGGGATTTGATATTTCTGGAATTCTTACTAATGTATTATTTGATCATTGCTCCTTAAAAACAGAAGATACAATAGAAAATATTATATTAAATAATTGTCTATTTAATCCTAAAATAAATTTCAAAAACACTGAGGAATGGAATTTTGAACTAACTGATTCCTCGGAAATAATAGATTTAGGCAAAAGTTCGAATATTTCTGATGACCTAAATAATAATACACGATCCATACCAAATGATTTGGGTTGTTACGAATACCAATAAATTACATATTTCTTCGATATTGACCACCCACATCAAATAATGCTTTGGTAATTTCGCCAAGAGAACAATATTTACATGCTTCCATCAATTCTTCAAAAATATTTTCTTGATTAATTGCTGAAGATTTCACCTTTTCAAGTGCTTTAATAGAAAGGGGCTTATTAAAATCATGAAAATCATTAAGCATTTTAATTTGATGTTCTTTTTCTTCATTTGTAGCTCTAATAACTTCCCCAGGAATAATGGTAGGAGAACCTTTTGAATTTAAAAAAGTATTAACTCCAATTATAGGAAATTCACCGGTATGCTTTAGCGTCTCGTAATGAAGAGATTCTTCTTGTATTTTACTTCTTTGATACATAGTTTCCATTGCTCCTAGAACTCCTCCTCTTTCGTTGATTCTGTCAAATTCTATTAATACAGCTTCTTCAACCAAGTTTGTTAAATCATCAATTATATAAGAGCCTTGTAGTGGATTTTCGTTTTTAGCTAATCCCAATTCTTTATTAATAATAAGCTGAATAGCCATAGCTCTTCTTACAGATTCTTCTGTTGGTGTTGTTATTGCCTCATCATAGGCATTGGTATGCAATGAATTACAATTGTCATATATGGCATAAAGCGCTTGAAGAGTTGTTCTAATGTCATTAAAGTCTATTTCTTGAGCATGAAGTGATCTTCCTGAGGTTTGAATATGGTATTTTAACTTTTGCGCCCTCTCATCAGCTCCATATTTAAATTTCATAGCTTTTGCCCAAATTCTTCTCGCTACTCTGCCAATTACTGCATACTCAGGATCGATACCATTAGAAAAGAAAAAAGATAAGTTAGGTCCAAAATCGTCAATTGACATACCTCTAGATAAATAATATTCTACGTATGTAAACCCATTGGATAATGTAAATGCTAACTGAGTAATAGGATTTGCTCCTGCTTCTGCAATATGGTAACCAGAAATTGAAACAGAATAAAAATTTCTAATTTTTTTATTTATAAAGTATTCCTGTACATCTCCCATAAGTCTTAATGCAAACTCTGTAGAAAAAATACAGGTGTTTTGCGCTTGATCTTCTTTAAGAATATCCGCTTGAACCGTACCACGCACTTGCGATAGTGTATTGTCTTTTATTTTATTATAAACTTCTTTAGGAAGAACTTGATCTCCAGTCACTCCAAGTAACATTAAACCTAATCCATTGTTACCTTTTGGTAAATCCCCTTGGTATTTAGGTATTGGATTTGTCCCATAAATCTTTTCAATTGTTTTTTTAACTTCATTTTCAAGATTATTTTTCTTAATGTACTTTTCACAATTTTGATCTATGGCAGCATTCATATAAAAACCTAGTAGCATTGGAGCAGGTCCATTGATAGTCATACTTACAGAAGTTGTGTTTGAAGAAAGATCAAACCCTGAGTATAACTTTTTTGCATCGTCCAAACAACATATCGAAACTCCAGCATTACCGATTTTACCAAAAATATCTGGTCTTTTTCCTGGATCATTTCCATATAGAGTAACCGAATCGAATGCAGTAGAAAGTCTTTTTGCAGGCATCTGAAAACTTAAATAATGAAATCTCTTATTGGTTCTTTCAGGACCTCCTTCACCAGCAAACATTCTGGTAGGGTCCTCTCCTTCTCTTTTAAAAGGAAATAAACCAGCTGTAAATGGAAATTTTCCAGGGACATTTTCTTGATTAACCCACCTTATAATATCTCCCCAGGAAGTGAACTTTGGTAAAGCAACTTTTGGAATTTTTGAATTAGATAAAGATTTTGTTGTTGTTGCAATTTTCAACTCTTTATCTCTAACATTGAATTTAAAAAACTCTTCTTTGTAAGATTGGTAAAAACTGTCCCATTCATCAAT
>CAYREL010000193.1:0-2841 GCA_964423275.1 uncultured Flavobacteriales bacterium
AGTATGTGAAAAGGTATTGAAATGGTTTGGGGTGATAAGACCTCCAGATTTAGATCAATTTTAATTAAATTATTAATAGGTTATGATTTACAACAAAATAAAGTTTTTTTTACTACTGTTTTTGTCTTTTAATATTGCTTTTGCTGGTAATGAAGACAGAGCTGGTTCAGCTGGAGCTACAGAGTTATTAGTTACCCCATGGGCAAGAAGTTCAGCATGGGGTTCTGCAGGTGTTTCCTCTGTCAATGGATTAGAAGCCATGTTTCTAAATGTTGCAGGTTTAGCATATGCAGATAAAACTGAAATTCAATTTTCAAGAACGAACTGGCTAGGGTCAATTACTGGTATTGGATTAAATGCTGCAGGTTTAGCTCAAAGAGTTGGGGAATCTGGTGTTATTGGTCTTTCTTTTACAAGTATGAACTATGGAGATTTACAAATTACAACTACGGAACTCCCAGAAGGTGGTATAGGTACATTTAACCCATCTTCTACGAACTTCAATTTAGCTTATGCAAAGAAATTTTCACAATCTATAAGTGGAGGGTTGAATTTAAAAATAGTTTCACAATCTATAGCAAATGCTAGAGCCCAAGGTGTCGGTATTGATGCTGGAATAAGATATGTTACAGGCGATCAAGAGCATATTAAATTTTCTATTAGTCTAAAAAATGTTGGTCCTCCAATGTCTTTTTCTGGAGATGGTCTCTCTTTAGATATGCTAAACCCATCAACTAGTATTTCTATTGGAATGCAGCAAAGAGTAGCTAGTTACGAGCTTCCCTCTCAATTAAATATAGGGGCTTCATATGATTTTAACTTTAACGAAAATCAAAAATTGACAGTTGCTGGATCTTTTTCTGCAAACTCATTTTCAAAAGATCAGTTTAGAGTAGGTGCAGAATATACACTTAAAACTGAAAAAGCATCTTTCACTTTAAGAGGAGGATTTGTATATGAAGAATCTCTTTTTAATTCTGTTGAAGTTTCAACAGCACTATCCGGACCTAGCGGCGGTTTTTCTTTTAATTTTCCATTTGGTGAAAGTGGTTCTGATATTGGTATAGATTATGCATACAGGCAATCTATTTTAGGAGGAATTCACAGTGTTGGTGCAAGAATTAATATTAGTGAATAATTTTAAAGCATCATTTTTAATATTACTCATTTTATCCTGTCTTAATTACCATGCTTGGCAAGACCCAAGTATAGCATTACCATCAAGTTCTTCATCTTCTTTGCTTTCAAGGGCTGCTAATTGTACACCGGCTAGTGGAAGAAAATTTCTTGAATACAATAACGTCTCTGCCTTAATTGAAACTGGTGGCTCTATGTGGCTGGACCGTTCTAGAGGGAAAAATGCATATGAGGTTCCAAAAGGTTCTGGCAATACATTGGTATATATAGGTGCTTTATGGATGGGCGGAATGGATGTTAATAATCAACTAAAAATTGCAGCTTTAAGATATAGAATCGGAAACGATTTTTGGGCAGGCCCCCTTTCTACTAACCCTGGTACTGGTGATATTACAAATGGTAAATTAGACTACGGCCCAGCAGAAATTGACGCTGACGATTGTTCTAAATGGGACCAGTTTTTTATAACAAAAAGAAGTGAAGTAGAACTTTTTAATGCTTGGTATGAATGTTCTACTGACCCAAATTGTGATGCTAATTTTGAATACCCTAATTATCAAATACCAGAAAGTATATTAGAATGGGGTAATGCTACCCACGGAAATTTAGCAAAAAATCAAGACTTTTATTTAGCCCCCTACTACGAAAGACCTGAAGGCAATATTGGTTATGACCCAGTTAATGATGGAGACTATCCATGGTATGATTTAAGTGGACAGATAGATTGTAGAACAAGTAGGAGAGTAACACTCTATGGTGATTATAATATGTGGTGGGTTTTTAACGACAAAGGAAATATTCATACAGAAACTGGTGGAGATCCCATAGGAATGGAGATTAGAGCACAAGCATTTGCTTTTGCTACCAACGATGAAGTAAACTCTATGACATTTTATAATTACGAACTTATTAATAGGTCAACCCAAACGCTTACTAATACATATTTTGGTGTTTATTTAGATTCTGATATTGGCTGTTCATTTGACGATTACGTTGGATGTGATGTGCAGAGAGGTTTAGGCTATTGTTACAACGGTAATTCTGTTGATGCTATTGGGTGTGGCTCTTGGACAACTCCTATTGGTCCAAACCCACCTGCTATAGGAGTTGATTTTTTTGAAGGTCCTTATCAGGACAATGACGGAGTTGATAATCCATTGACTCCTAACATTCCACTTGCATTAAGTCAGGGTGGCATACCTTACAAAGGTTTAGGAGTTGGTTATGGAGATGGAGTTATAGACAACGAAAGATTTGGTATGAGAAGGTTTGTTTATTACGATGGACAACTTCCTCAAAATTCGTTTGGTGACCCTCAGACAGCAATTCAATACTATAACTATATGAGAGGGCTATGGAGAGATGGAACCAGATTTGTTTATGGGGCTTCAGGAAATATTTCTAGCACAGGTGCTTTGGTCAATGTCTCAACGGATTACTGTTTTCCTGGAGATAGTGATCCTCTACATTGGGGAACATCTGGAGTTGTAACAAACTTTGAGTGGAGTGAGCAATTTCCTGCTCCTGGTATTTCTGCCAACGTTGTTGGTGACAGAAGGTTTGTTCAGTCAGCTGGTCCATTTGTTTTAGAACCAGGGGCTTTAAATAATATCACTTTTGGAGTGGTTTATGGCAGAGCCTTTGATGGCGATCCATTTAGTTCTGTTTTAGAAGTTCGTAAGGCAGATGACAAGGCCCAGGCTT
>CAYREL010000194.1:0-2826 GCA_964423275.1 uncultured Flavobacteriales bacterium
ACCTTGATTATTTACAACTATAATTTTAAGATTATTTGGAACTTCGTTATTCCATAGTGCATGTTGGTCGTAAATAAAACTAAGATCACCTGTAATTAAAACTGTTAATTCATCAGTTACACTTGCTGCACCAACTGCAGTAGAAGAGGACCCGTCAATTCCACTAACTCCTCTGTTAGAATTGTATTTTAAATCTTTTTGTTGTTGAAAAAGTTGAACATATCTAACGCTTGTGCTATTGCCCATTTGTAAATTAACATTTTTACCATTTAATTGCTTTTGAATTAGGTCGTGGGCTTTAATATCTGACCATTTACAGGATAACAGGTATTGAAGGTGATTTTTTTCACTTTTCTCAAATTCTAAATACCAATCGTTGCTAAAATTGGAATCTTTATTGGATTGGTAACCACCCAAAAAATCTTTAAAAAAATCTTCTGGTTCAACGGGGATGAAATGGGTTAAAGAAGAAAATATATCTTGTGCTCTGTTAGCTTCTTCAACATGCCAATGTTCCTCTGGATTATTTTTTCTAAGTAGACTTTTAAGTTTTTTAGAAATTATAGAATTGCCAATTGTAATTACAATTTCTGGATAAAACTTAGGATTGTCATTAATTCTTTCTAAAGTTCGATCTATACAACTTATGAAGCTCTCATTATATAAGTTAGAGGTTGTTTCTGTCAAAATACAAACAGAAGGATCGTTATTTAGTTCTGTTAAAATTTTATTCATTGAGCTGTTCTTTTGAAGAGAACCACACACAACCATTTTTTTATTTTTTTCCCCCCAGTTTTTTTGTAAATTTTTCAACTCTTCTTCGCTTACTGATTTTTTTGTTTTAAAATGAGTTATTTTCTTTCCGGTTTGACTTGGATTTAATTCGGTTTTGTATAAAGGTTCTCTAAAAGGGAAATTCAAATGAACTGGCTTAGAAAGTAATTTAGAGACATGAAAAGCTTCGTTGGTCATTACCCCGGTTTGCCATAAAGCATCTGGATGATCTAGCATAGGAAGATTATAACTTTCAGCAATAAAGTTTTCGTAAACTTTATATTGTCTCATAGATTGACCTTCACCGTGATCCACCCATTCTGGAGGCCTATCTGCAGTAATTACCATTAAAGGAATTTTTTGATAAAATGCTTCTACAATTGCTGGAGAGTAATTTAAAACAGCACTACCCGAAGTTGAGCAAATCACTACAGGTTCGTTTAATTGCTGAGCCATGCCAAGTGCAAAAAACGCAGCGGACCTTTCGTCTACTAAAACCTTTGTTTTGAAATAATCATCACCATTAAAACCTATTACTAGCGGAGCATTTCTTGATCCTGGTGAAAAAACAATATTTTTTACTTGGTGTTTTTTTAATAGATCAACAACTACTTGTACTCTAAATGATGCAGATGTCATTTGGCGAAGTTCTATTTTTTTTTAATTACAGACAATAGCGTTTGAGATTTTATTTCAGTTTCCATAAATTCATCATTGGGATTGCTCTGACTTGTAATACCTCCACCGACAAATATTTGAACTTCTTTAGCTGAAAACCTAGCACATCTCAAGTTAACTTTTAAATCACAATTTTCACTATCAATTGTCCCAAGAAATCCGCAGTAAAGACTTCTGTTATGAACTTCTAAATTTTTAATTATTGCCAATGATTTATCTAACGGAATACCTGCAATTGCTGGGGTTGGATGAAGTGTATTAACAAACGATAGGTAATCAATATCTAAACTGAAATTAAAACTTTTGTTTAAGTGAATTATATCTCCAGCAATTTTCTCTTCTATTTTAGATTCTTTGGTTATGTATCCATTTTCTTTTATTTTTTCCTCTATAAAATCAACTACATATTTGTGTTCTTGAAAATCTTTTTCAGACCATTTTAAATTTTCATTTTTTGATTTACTTCCTGCCAAAGCATGGGTGAAAAATCCGTTTTCTAAATTCCCTTTAATTAATGTTTCAGGTGAAACACCTATCCACATTCCATGTTTTGGATGATTAAGAATATACTTAAACCCTTTGCTGTAGGTTTGGGAGAGTTTTTCAAATATTTCAAAATAGTTTGAAATTTCAAAGTCTGATTTAACAACTCTACTTAAAATACATTTTTCAATGACATCTTCATTGCAATAATTTATAATTCTTTCAATGGATTTTTTATAATCTTCTTGGGAAACATCTTTTTCATCAAATAATTCCGGTTTTTCAATTGTTACTTTCTTTTCTAGGGTAGAAATTTCACCATCAATAAAATAAGTTTCTTTATTAAATACGTTACAAACAAAAGATGGTTTAGATATTTGTTTTTTAAAATCAAATAAATGCCATTGTCCAATGGCTATTTTATTTTTTTTTGAAATAGTATCCTGATAGATTACAAAGCTATCCTTCCCGGAAAGGTGGATCATTTTATTTTTTTTACAATCATTACAGTTAATCTACAGATAGAAATTAGTTTTTCATTGTTATCCTTCACCTCAATATTCCATACGTGAGTAGACCTTCCTTTATGAACAATAGTCCCTTTTCCTATTACATAATTGTCTCTTGCGCTACCAACATGATTAGCATTTATGGTTAAGCCAACAGCATATTCATTCTTAACATCTATAAGCATATTTGACCCAACACTTCCAATTGATTCTGCTAAGGCAACTGTAGCACCACCATGAAGAATACCCATAGGCTGGGTAGTTTTGTGATTTACTGGCATCTTGGCCTCTAGATAATCATTTCCAATATTTGTGAATTCAATATTTAGGTGAGACAATAGGGTGTTTTTGGAAAATGAATTTACTTCATTTAACGTTATAT
>CAYREL010000195.1:0-2821 GCA_964423275.1 uncultured Flavobacteriales bacterium
TTCTTTGCTGGTCTTCAAAATGAGCTAGCAATATGGTAGACCACTTATTGCTAATTTTTTTTGAGAAAAAAGCATTGTACTCGCTTCTTCCTCCCTGATTTAAATAAACATTTAAATGAAGTTTTTCTGCGTTATCTGGCTGTTTTAAATTTATGTTTATTTGGCCCACCATACTTTCATAGCCGTTTAGTACAGATCCAGACCCTTTCGAAACAGCTATTTCATGTATAAATGAACCTGGTATTTGTTTTAATCCATTCAAAATTGAAATGCCTCTTATAATCGGAATATTTCCAGAAAGCATTTGAACATACTTTCCAGACAACCCCATCATTTGAATTTGTTTGGTTCCTGTAATTGCATCTGTAAATGTTGCGTCAATAGATGGGTTGGTCTCAAAACTTTCTGCCAAATTGCAGCAGGCGGCTTTTCTTAACTCGTCTTGACCAATAATATGGGCATTTCTAGGGTCCATTTTTGAAAAAGTATAACTACCTTTTTTAAATTCAACAATCAGATCTTCAAGAATTTTTCCCTCGCTCATAACAACGTTAATTTCTTGATTGGATTTTATTTTTAGAGTGTCTGTGTTATATCCTACATAACTGAAAATTAAAATATCATTATCCTCTTTAAAGGGAATCCTGAAAAAACCACTTGTGTCTGTTACAGTTCCAGAGTTGGTGCCAGAGTAAGAAACATTGACACCTGTTAATGGCGATAAAGATTCGTTATTAAGTTCGAAAACATGTCCCGATAAATGATCTTGCTTTAGATTTTTTTGAGAAATCCCAAAATTTATAAATGAAATAAAAGCAAGAAATATGATGTGTTTCATTACAAAGAGTCTTTTCTCACATAATGACAACAATGGTGAAGATTATTATATGCCTCATCGGTTGCTCTGCAAATGGGAGTGTCGTGTCCTTTGGTGGCCAACAACTGATGAATTTCTTTTTCCGAAATCTTCTTACTGTTAAAAGTAACATTGCATAGGTGTGTTTCTTCTGACCAAGAAGCAAAAGTTACACCCTTGACATCCAAAGTAGATTCTATTCTTTCTTTGCACATTCCGCACATTCCATTGACTGTAAAAGATGTTTTTTTAGATTGGGCTTGGAAGTTGAAAGCACTAATAAAAAATAAAAAAAATAAAAATGTTTTAAGTTTTTTTAAGTTTAAAAAATTATTAACCATTGTAATCGCGTTTTATTTAAGATAAACAAATATAGTTTGTTTAAAACAAAGTGTGGGTTGTTAAAAAAAAAAATCTGAAGATGGTTTTAAATTATGTTCATTTGTTAAAACATTTCTATGAAAATACTATTATTAGGATCTGGCGGCAGAGAACATGCATTGGCTTGGAAAATTTGTAAAAGCTCTCAGCTAGAAAAACTATATGTTGCCCCTGGAAATGCAGGTACTTCAGAAATTGCAGAAAATATTGCACTAGACATTAATGATTTTGAAGCTATTGGAAATTTCTGTCTCCAAAAGAAAATAAATGTTTTAGTAGTTGGTCCTGAACAGCCATTAGTAAATGGTATTCACGATTACTTTGAAAATAATTCTAGACTAAAAAGTGTAACGGTAATTGGTCCTAAAAAAGAAGGTGCAATGTTGGAGGGGAGCAAAGATTTTGCAAAATCTTTTATGAAAAAACATAAAATCCCTACTGCGAAATCCAAATCATTTAACAGCACAGAAATAAAAGAAGCTATTGCTTTTTTAGAAGAGAAACAAGGCCCTTATGTACTAAAGGCAGATGGACTAGCGGCAGGAAAAGGAGTGGTAATTGAAAGTGACTTGAGCAAAGCTAAGAAAGCTGTTAAAACTCTTCTCGGAGGTCAATTTGGAAAATCTAGTGAAACTGTTGTTGTTGAGGATTTTTTAGTTGGTGTAGAGGTTAGTGTTTTTGTTATTACTGATGGGGTAAATTATAAAATATTGCCAGAAGCTAAAGATTATAAAAGAATAGGAGAAGAAGATACTGGACTGAACACGGGAGGAATGGGCGCTGTTTCCCCCGTTCCATTTGCAAATAGAGAATTTATTGACAAGGTAGAAAACCAGATAATAATTCCCACTATTAAAGGTCTCCGAAAGGAGGGCATCGACTACTCTGGGTTTATATTTTTTGGATTGATTTTAGTAAAAGGAGATCCGTATGTTATAGAATACAATTGTCGACTAGGAGACCCTGAAACTGAAGTGGTAATGCCAAGGTTGAAATCTGATCTTTTAGAACTTTTTGATGGCATTGCGACCAATACTCTTTCTGAAAGAGATGTTGAAATTGATTTGCGTTCTGTAAGTTCTGTAATGATGGTTTCCGGAGGCTATCCTAAAGCGTATGAAAAAAATAAAGAGGTTACAATTGGAGAGTTAAACGGCAAAACAGAAGTTTTTCACGCTGGAACGATAATAAAAAACAATAAAACTGTAACTAATGGAGGCCGAGTTCTTGCGATAACTTCTTATGGCAAGAATATTGAAACCTCTTTAAAAGTATGTTATAGTAATGTTGAAAAAGTCAAATTTGAAAACATGCAGTACAGAAAAGATATTGGCAAAGACTTAATTACCAAAAAAAAATAATTACTTAATTTGATTGGGGTCTTGCTCCGCTTTTTTATTAAGCTTATTTTGGACAAACATCCAATAAACTAAACCTCCAAAAATAAGACAGATAAAAACTGTGTTTGGGGCATTTCCTAATGGTTCAAGAGTATTTTCGAACATCCAAATTAAAAAATCTCGTATAGGATGTAAAAGCCAGTTCATAATAATTTTTTTTCAAAAATATAAAATAATTGATTCT
>CAYREL010000196.1:0-2796 GCA_964423275.1 uncultured Flavobacteriales bacterium
TGCAATGGGCTACGGATCTCTGTTTCACTCCATAAGTTTCACAGTAGAAACCCATATGCTAAAACCATTTCCTCTTAGAGTAGAGGCCACATTGGCTTTCATGGAAGAATTAATTAATTGGACTTCATTAAATAAGTCTTCAATTGAAAATTCTAGATTAGAGGCAAGAAAATTTGTAATAGAATCGCCATATTTAAAATACAACTATAATAATTCTCACAAAAGAGATTCTATACTTTTTAAGGGCTATGAACATTCTTTTCCAGTTCATAAAATAACTGGTCTTAGTAGACTTATGTACGATACTAACAAACCATATTCTAGATACGTACCCTATTACAATAGCTCTGTTGCAAACGATTCTGTACAACTTCCAAAGTTCTATTATATTACGGCTCAGGAAAAAGATGTAGTAGAAAGACTATTGGCCAATAAGGTTAGAATGAAAAATATTGAAAATGATACTGTAATGAATCTTGGGGTTTATAAATTGGTTGATTTTACTCCGTCTAAAAAACCATACGAAGGGCATTATAAATTAAAAAATATTAAAGTTCAAAGACATCAAGAACCAATTCAGTTAAAGAAAGGGGACTGGATGGTAAATTCTAATCAAGATGCTGCACTTTTTATTCATTCTGTACTACAACCAGAGTTGGAAGACGCTTATTTAAGCTGGAACTTTTTTGATAGTTACCTTCAGCAGAAAGAATATTTTTCTAGTTATGTTTTTATTGATAAGATAGAAGAGATTTTAAATAACGATCTTAAGCTAAAAAAAGAATATGAACTAAAGAAAAAGGAAGATGCTGCTTTTGCCAGTTCAGAGTGGGACCAGCTATACTTTATTTATAAACGAAGTGCTTATTTCGAAAAAAGCTACAATAGATTACCTATTTACTTCCAATAAAACCAATTTTAATTATCCTTAATTGATTTCACTTTCTCTGTAAAAACATATAGAAGCATATGTGTTTTCTTCTTGGAGTTAAGCTCTGACGGTCCAGTATAGATATAGTTAATTTTAAGTTCTGGATGGTTCTCTTTAAAAGTATTGATGGTGGTTTCCCATACCAATTTATCGGCTAAAAATGGGAAGTCAAATTTGAATACATCCTCAATTACTTCAACTCCTTCTACTGGTGCACTTACATTGGTAAAAGTCTTACTAGAAAAGTCTATAATGGAAATAGAGGCACCGGCAGTAATAAAAACACCGATTGCTATTGCGATTTTCAACCCTTTACCTACTTTTAATTTTAACGACTTACCATCAGAACTAGAAATGTATTTAAATAGTACCCAGGATGCAATTAAAATCAACCAAAATAGACCATGTTCCAATAGCTGAAAACGATCGCCAAATACTTGGTCTCCAATAGAAAACAAACTAAACAAGGTAATGGATGTGAAAATAGCTCTAAAAAACCATTTCTGAGAAAGAGATTCTTTTCCTTTTAAAAAGTTAATACTCGCCAATAAATAAAATACAAAGTTTAATCCTTCCAATGAAGAAATAAAAGCCAATGCAAGCGTAGCAAAAATTGGGTCTTTCAAGCCTAGAGATCCGAAAAACTTAATAAATAATGCGAAGAAATCTTTTCCTACCCATAAATGATGTACATCAGGGATAATTTTATCCAAAACACTTAATCCCCAGAAAAAAGTCCAATAAAACAGTATTGAAAATCTTAATATGTTTTTTTCTTTCATAATTTATCCTCCGTCATTATGTAAAAAATAAGACCATCTGCTTTTTTCAGTTTTAGTGGCTTTGGAACTGTATAAATATGATTTATTTTTTTAGTTGGATTCTCAGATTTAAACTGGTCAATAGTTTTTTCAAAAACAACACTTCCACCAAGAAAAGGAAAAGAAACTTTATATATGTTTTCACCAACTGGCTGGGCTACCAAAGCATCAGTTCTTCTGCTAAAAAAATTATAATTATAACTAAATATAGAAAAGCAAGTGGTAGAAACCAACATCAAAGAAATTACCGAAACTAGAATAAGTTGTTTCTTGTTAATTACCATTTTTTCTGTTTCTGAACTGTTCTCTAATCTTATAAAAGCCACCCAGGAGAATAATGTCAAAAACCAAAACAAAGTATGTTCCAATAATTCAAATCTATCTCCAAAAATATGATCTCCTATAGAGAAAATAGTGAAGGTGACAAGCGTTAAAACGATTCCTATAAAAAACCAAGCTCTAGAAGTCTCATTTTTTTTCTTCAAGTAATATATTAGAGCACCAGTAAAGAAAACAAAAGCAAAAACTTCTAATGCAGCAGCTACAATTAAAGCAAAATTGGCTATGGCTGGTGATTCTAAGCCAGCAGAAGCAAAAAACTTCTGAAATTGAGCAAATCTGTCTCTACCAACCCAAAGGAATAAGCTCCCACCAATTATTTTATCTACAATATTAAAAAGCCAAAATATAGACCAGTAAAAAAGAATAGAGTATCGTACCAACTCATTGGTGGGTATTTTTTTTTCGGCAAAAGAAAGTTTCATAAATTTAAATAAGAATCTAATCTACGATTTTCTTCTTTTAAGAATACTTAATAAAATTAAGAAACTAAAATTTTAAAGAGTTACTAGAAAGCTTTTTCTGAAAAAACTTCTAATCCCTCTTTGTAACTAGCTATTGCTCTATTTCTGGCAAATGCATGTTCTACCACAGGATCTGGATAAGAAAATTCATTCAAATCTTCTACCCACTTATTGATGTAAGTATTCTGTTTGTCAAATTTTTTAATCTGCTCACTTGGATTAAATACTCTAAAATAGGGAG
>CAYREL010000197.1:0-2789 GCA_964423275.1 uncultured Flavobacteriales bacterium
GTGCAAGTATGGCTATGGGAATAAAATATTTTGGAATTGGATTTGGTAATTGGAATTGGTACGTATCTCTTATGTTTGGATCTGTTATTTGTGCAACTGATCCAGTGGCTGTAGTTGCACTATTAAAAGAACTTGGCGGGGGTAAAAAACTTAGAACTTTAATTGAAAGCGAATCTCTTCTAAATGACGGAACTGCAATAGTAGTTTTTATGATTTTTTATTCTGCAATTAGTTCACAAATAGGTGGATCTAGCAATCCAGAAATAATTGGTAGTGCTATTAATTTTATAAAAGTAGCTTTTGGAGGTGTTGCTATAGGTGCTGCTATTGGATTTTTGACTTTATCGCTTTTTAAAACAGTTTTTAATGATAGTTTATTTGAAATTACTGCCATCATAGGCTCTGCTTATTTAACATTCTTCATCGCGGAAAGTTTTCATTTATCAGGTGTAATAGGATTGGTTACTTTGGGACTTATAATGGCTGGAAGAGGAAAAACAAGAATTAGTCCAGAAGTTGGTCATTTCCTTCATGATTTTTGGTTATTGGCTGCGTTTATTGCAAATACTTTGATTTTTATTGTAGTTGGAGTAATAATTGCTCATCGTACAAGGTTTGAAATGGAAGATTTTATTGATTTAGCCATTGTCTATATAGGTATTCATCTCATAAGAGGTTTCATTATTTTAGTCTTGTTCCCATTAATGAGGAAAATAGGTTATGGAGTTTCAGTAAAAGATTCTATTGTTTTGTGGTGGGGAGGATTAAGAGGAGTTATTGGTTTAGCAATGGCACTAATTGTAGCTGAAACGTCTACTATTCCACATGATATAAGAGATCAATTTCTATTTATAACTGCAGGAATTGTTCTTTTAACATCTTTAATAAATGCAACTACTATAAAAGCTCTTGTAAAAGGGTTGGGACTAACTAAAGTTCCTTTAGCAAAAGCAACATTGGTAAACCACACTATTGACAAACTTAGATATAGTGCAGAATTGAGATTGGAATTAATGAAAAAAGATAGATTCATGGGAGGAGCAGACTGGAGTCATGTAGAAAAATTCCTTCCTGCACCTTGGAGTCCATCCAAAGATGAAATACTGGATAAAGTAGAAAATGGTCTAATTAAAGAACTTAGAATAAACTTACTGAGTAAAGAGAAATCTTCCTATTGGAAATTATTTAGCAAAGGTTTGTTAGGAAGATCAGCTTATAATTTGTTGATGAATATAAATAACGAACTTTTAGACCAAGGTGGTGAGTTTTCTATTGCAAATTCTAACAATATAGATTTGTTATGGGGAAGCTCCAAGATTTTCAACCAAGTTCAAGATTGGAAAATCTTAAGAAAATCGTCCAATAAAGATTTGTTTTCTCAGCTATATACTAATTACGATGCTGTAAGAGCAATGATCAAATCTCAAGATGACCTAATAGTTCTAGTCAAAAATTTGGAATCAGACACTTCCAATACTGAAGAACAAATTATAGTCTTAAAGACTTTAATGGATGAGGTAAATGAGAAAAAAATTCAAGGACTTACATTTTTAAGAAATTTGAAAAATGCTTTTCCAGAAGTTTACAAAACTATTGAAACCAGACAGGCAAGTAGAGATTTATTGAATTTTCAAAAAACAGAACTTACAAGCATGATTAATTTGGGTAGGGTAGATAAAGATGATTCTGATAAGTTCTTATTAGAAATTGAAATGAAAATGAGTAATCTTCTTACTTATCCACCGACATTTAAACTTCCTAAATCACAGGACCTCTTAAAACTTATTCCTTGGATTGAAAAACTGGACGACTCTTCGGTTATGAATTTGTCCAAAATTATCGAAATTAAAATCTTCCCTGCAAATTATTCATTTGATAAGGAGCTAAAATCCAGTGATATAGGGATTTTGGTGAGAGGAAATGCAAAACTTACTGATAATGATCAGTCTAATGATTTAGAAATTGGTTTTATTATTTCTAAAAGAAATAAAAAAATCACCAGTTCAAGTAAAGTTGTTTCCAATTCTCCACTTACTTTAATTTGGATTGTTGAATCAAAATACAATTCTTTTGTTGAATTGGTTAAAGATTTTGACACCCAAATCAGCTAATTTCTTTGAATGGATTTGGATAAGAAATCTAGAATCAAAAGCTATATTTACGATGGAATAGTCATTTTCATAGGAGTTTTTCTTTCATTCTTTGTCGAAGATTTACGAGTTCAGAATCTTAACGATCACAGAAAAAACCAATATTTAAAAGACCTTATATTGACTCTTGATGACGATGTGAATCAGATAAATCATCTTAAGGAAGTCTTAAATAAATCGGTTAGCTATATCAATCAAATTCAAGATGATATTGACCAAAATCATAGTCTTTTGAATGACTCTATTACCATAAGTAAGTTAATTGATATTGAAGTGGGTATTTCCTTTTTTTCTAAAGATGGAATTTATAATCAACTAATAGCAACTGATGCATTTGAATTAATTAAAAGCACAGAACTTAAAAATATTTTATTGGAAATGTACAATCATTTAAAAGAGAGAAACATTGCTACATCTAATGAAATTGATCAGTTTAATATTGGATTTAGAAGAACAATACTAGAGAATTTCAGAGTTAGATTTAATTACGATTTGTTAGATGGTGAATTTTATGGAAATAGATCTTTGAAACTTTTCGAGTTCAACAAAACTTATTATGCATCCAACAATTTTTATGGAATTTTGTCCCAAGCAAAGTTGTATTCTAATATGTACCAAAGGCAATTAAAAGATTTACAT
>CAYREL010000198.1:0-2757 GCA_964423275.1 uncultured Flavobacteriales bacterium
ATGCATCGTTACTTGTGTTGTCATCATTTGGAAGGTTGGTAGTAAAGTCAAAACTGTAGGTTCCATCTTGGGTTAAATCCACTGGTAGAGTAAAGGTGTATAATAACGAATCACCAGGTTGTAAGGTATCAAAAATAGTTTCCACAAAAGGGGTTCCGTTAAGAGAATACTGAATGGTAAACCCGGATTGAGGCAAATAACCAAAGTTGAAGATAGTAGCTGTAACAATAGAGCTATCTACTTCACATCCAGTAGATGCAGTAGGTAAATTAGCAAGCACAATACCCACATCATTTTGAGGGCCTTCTCTTACTTCGAAGTTATCTATTGCAATATCTCCAGTAAATGAACTTCCTACTACTCCAATTACTTTAAAATGCACAATTCCTGAGAATGCAGCAATTGAAATAACTTCTTCGTTCCATTGATTTCCTTGCCCACCTGATTTTGTAAATATAGTATTATAGCTTAGTCCTCCATCATCTGAAATTTCAATGGTTAAGTTTGCTATAGTAGCGCCATACATATGGTTAAAGAATCTAAGTTCAGCTGCAGCAAGTGAACTTATATCAATGTTTTCGGAATACATTACAGCCTGCTGACCAGCAGTTCTCGGAGAGGAAGTTTCTATATACATATAATTCCCACTGCCAGTCATATCATCAGAAGGTCCTGTAGAACCTGAACTAGTTCCACTTGCGTCCAATGTCCAATCAAAATCATCGTTTAAGTCCTGATTCCAGCAAATTGGAAATCCTGAATCAAAGTCTGTGAAATATGGTGCATTAGTAGATACACAAGGAGTAAGAAATGTTGTGGGGCCAGAAATTATACTTGTATCCCCAGACGCACAAATTGCTTGCACATAAAAATTATAAGTAGTACTAGAATTCACTGCCAAATCAATAGTATCATTGGTAACCGAAATTGGTGTAGTAGTAGATATTTGGCCTGTGCTTGGAACAAGATAGACCAACCATGAACTATGATTACTAGACCCTGTCCAGCTTAAATTCACACTGTCAGCACTAATACTATTTACAGAAAGTGAATTTGGTAAAGGACTTGCACAAGATATACAAGAAACAACCTCTATTAAATCAATAGCTATATCTCCAGTGAAGGAAGTTCCACTAGTGTAGTCAAATTCTAAATAAATTTGCTGTCCTACGTAGCTTGCAAGATTAATTCCTACATTTTGATACGCAGCTGCGTTACTAGTTTGAAGTTGACCTGTATTAGAAAACACAGTTGAAAAAGGACCTGTTGGACTGGTTCCAATTCCTAAATTAAGGGTTCCTATTTCTGCTCCATAAGCATGTATCCAAAATGAAAGTTCTGCATCATCTGCAGCAGTTCCTAAATCTATCATTGGAGAAACAATGCTTCCAGAAGAAGGATTTACTCCACTTGTCTCATAATAAAAGTAGTTGCTTCCACTATGAGCACCACTAGGGCCAGTACCAGTTGAACTAGTGGTACCACTTTTGACATTCCACTGTCCTGTAGTAGTTCCAGTGCCGAAAGTACCTGTCCAACCTCCTTGAGTTTCTAAATCATCTGTAAATACTATTCCAGGGTTACCACCAGATACACAATTCACTCCAATAGGACCTTGAATAAGAGTATTAATATTTAGCGGACCGGCCCAGTAGCTAGAATCGCTGCTAGCACAAATTGCTTGTACATAGAATGAATAAGCACTTGATGGGCTTAACCCAGTTAGAGAATAACTAGTAGAACTTGTGGAGTCCATTGTTCCAGTACCTAATGCAAAACCTGCATTGCCCCACTGAATATTCCAAAGAGTCTCGTTGCCTCCTGGTGTCCATGAGAAATCTGCACTTCCACCTGTAATATTAGAAGCTGCTAAATTAGTAGGAGCAACACATGAAGGAATATCTTCATAATGAAAATCATCCAACCATATATAGTCAAAAGTGCTATTTAAACCGTGTCTTAAAGCAATATAATTGTCAGTTCCACTGTAATTATTGAAACTTACTATGATTTGCTCCCAGTTAGAGCTATTAAAAGTACTATTTGGGACAGTTGAGTATGGAGTAAATGTTGTTGGGTCATTAGGATCCGTTATAGTTCCTACAATTAAGTCTGATGTATAAGCTGTGCTACCTTCATTTTGCAAGAAAAATCTAACTCTTTTGGTGGAGTCTAAATCTGTTATAAATGGACTAATTAAAATTAAATCACCACTGGTTACACTCGAATTGTAAAATGCTACAGAGTTTGGAGCAGATCTTTGAGGGTTAAAAGCGCTATTGTCAGCTTGAATGTAGGACGCTCCAGTAGAAATAACACTCCAGCATTGGTCTAAATTTGGAGCAGCTGTATTATCAAATGCCTGATAATAAGGAGAACTTATTGGAAGACAATTGGTTAAAACAGAATATGGGCCTGTTAAAAAGCTGGTATCGCCTAAAGAACATATACTTTTAACATAAAAGTCATAATAGGTATTAGAACTTAGTCCAGAAAAGATAACAGTGTCGTTATTGACAATTGTAAGGTAATTGGAATCTGGAGCTACGCCAGAAGGGGTTAAGTAGACCATCCAAATAGAATCACTTCCAAAAGTAGCCCATGTTAAAGAAGCACTGTCTGTAGTGATGTCAAATGAACTTATATATTGAGGTTGGGGACAACTAGGAATTGGATTAACCGCAAAATTGTCAATCATTACATCATTATCTTCAGGATCATCGACACTTCCTTCAGAAGCCCAAATTGCAAATTGAA
>CAYREL010000199.1:0-2750 GCA_964423275.1 uncultured Flavobacteriales bacterium
GTTACATTCTTTTTTTTCCGCTATTTGTTGTTTCTCAAAATCATACTTTAAGTGGGTATGTTAAAGATTCTAAAACTGGGGAAGCATTAATTGGGGTAAGTATTTTTGTAGAAACAGAGTCTAAAGGAGTTTCTACCAATGTTTATGGATATTACTCAATTTCTCTAAATGCAGGTCAATACGATGTGAAATACTCTTACGTAGGATATTCTAGCGTCGTTAAAAATGTTCAATTTTCAGAACCCATTAGGTTAAATATAGAGTTATCGGAAAGCCAAGATTTTTTAGATGAGGTAGTGGTTGAAGCCAAACAGAGCGATGAAAATACCAAAGGCACCCAAATGGGAAAAATTGATTTATCCATGGATAAAATCAAAACAATTCCAGCATTTATGGGAGAAGTAGATGTTCTTAAAACCATACAATTTTTACCAGGCGTTTCGTCAGGTGGAGAGGGTAACACTGGTTTTTATGTAAGGGGAGGAGGCCCTGATCAAAATCTTATATTGTTGGATGAAGCTACGGTATACAACGCTTCCCATTTATTTGGTTTGTTCTCTGTTTTTAATGCAGATGCTATAAAAAATGTTTCTCTTATAAAAGGAGGAATGCCGTCTAACTACGGGGGAAGATTGTCTTCAGTTTTAGACATTACTATGAAAGATGGTAATTACAAATCATTCCAAGCAGATGGAGGAGTAGGAGTTATAGCATCTAGACTAACCCTACAAGGCCCAATTAAAGAAGATACCGCATCTTATATTATATCTGGAAGAAGAACTTACATTGATATCTTAGCAGAGCCATTTATTCCCGAAACTTCTCCGTCTAAAGGTTCAGGCTATTATTTTTTCGATCTTACTGCAAAGTTAAATTGGAGAATTTCAGACAAAGACCGATTGTATTTAAGCAGTTATTTTGGAAGAGATATTTTTTCATTTAAAAACCAAGATTTAGATTTTAGTTTCAAAGTTCCATGGGGAAATGCTACTGCTTCGCTCAGGTGGAACCATTTATTTAATGATAAGCTATTTGTAAATACAACAGCTGTTTTTACCGATTATAATTTTGCTTTTGAGGGAGGTTCTAATGGGTTTAATTTTAGATTAGGTTCTGGAATAAGAGATTTAAATTTGAAGCAAGATTATACATATTACCACAACTCCTTACACAATATTAAGTTTGGTTGGAATTATACTTTTCATCGTTTTATTCCATCTAGTTTATCTGCAAGTTCTGGCGATGTTGAATTTAATACTATAGATGAAGTAAAGATTTTTGGAAATGAATATGCTGTTTACTTTCAAGACGAATGGGATGTAAATGAAAATTTAAAAATAAATATAGGGTTTAGACTTTCTGCTTACCAGCATATTGGCCCTTTTACAAGATATTATAAAAACCCTAACAGTGGAGCTACAGACAGCACTACTAATTATTCCAATTTCGAATCCATTAAAACTTATTTTGGACCAGAGCCAAGATTTTCTGCTAGATATTTACTACCTGACAATTCTTCTTTTAAGTTTGGGTTTGCCCACAACTACCAATATATTCACTTGGCATCTGTTTCATCAGTTTCTTTACCTACAGACTTATGGTTTCCAAGCACCGAACAAGTAAAACCACAGGTGGGAACACAGTATAGTATAGGTTATTTCAGAAATTTTTTGAAAAACAACTACGAAGCTTCAGTAGAAGCTTATTATAAAGATTTGAATAATTTGATAGAGTACAAGGAAAACTCTTTTCCAGAAGATAATTTAAATAACAATGTAGATAACCAACTTACTTTTGGCAATGGATATTCTTATGGTGCAGAGTTTTTTATTAAAAAAAGAACGGGCGATTTCAATGGATGGATTGGTTATACATATTCTAAAACCATGAGAAAATTCAACGCTATTGATAATGGAGACTGGTTTCCAGCAAAGTACGATAGAAGAAACGATGTTTCTTTGGTTGGACAGTACCAACTAAGTGACAGAGTAAATATTGGAGCTGTATTTGTTTACGCTACAGGCAACGCTATTTCACTTCCCGAAAGAAGGTGGTTTTCGTTAGAAGAAAATAGAATTATTACCGTTTGGAGCAAAAGAAATCAATACAGATTAAATCCTTACCATAGGCTAGATTTTTCCTTAACTATTGATTCAAAGCCTTACAAAGAAAAATTAAATGTTGAGACCAATAAAATGGTAAAAGTGAAAAAGAAGGTTACTTCTTCTTGGAATTTTTCTGTTTACAATGCATATAATAGGGCCAATCCATATTTTATATTCTTTGATTTTAGCGGCGATCCTCTTCAGGGAACTGCAGAATTTGGAGCAAGTCAAGTTTCTCTTTTCCCAATATTACCAAGTGTTACATGGAATTTTAAATTTTAATGAAAAATATATACTACATATTGTTAATTGGTCTTTTGGGATGTACAAAATCCATAGTTTTTGAATTGCCAGAAATAGAACAAACTATTGTGGTGGAAGCTACTGTAGAAAGTGGATTGCCCCCAAGAGTTATTTTAACCAATAGCCAAGGATATTTTGAGGCAATAGACAGTAGTATTCTTTCCGATATTTTTATCCACGATGCAGACGTGGTTCTAAGCGATGGTATTGAAAGTTTCCCCTTGCAAGAAATTAATTTTAATGGGGTTTATTTATATACTTCTTTAGATTTTGGTGCAATAGGTCAATTTGGTAAAACTTATTCACTTTCTATTCAAGTAAATGATAAGAATGTCTATTCAA
>CAYREL010000200.1:0-2743 GCA_964423275.1 uncultured Flavobacteriales bacterium
ATGATTTAAATAAAATGCAGAAGGACCTAGAGAAGCTTCAAGGCGGCATCATGCCGGAAGCGCCGTCAGCTGGCGGTAATACAACTGGCTTTTCTGGGATGTCGGGTATGAGTAGTGATGCCTCAGGTGGGGGTATGAGCGGTGATGCGGCAGCCAAGGACACAGTAGATGCTGTTTGCAGAGCTTCCTGGCGTGAAGGCCAGGTTAATGCCGCATCAATCTTCAAAAAACTTCCAAAACCTAATATTCAAGTTTTGAAAAGCGATTTTTCTATTGCACCGGATAAAATCAATTCAGAATTAAACCAAGCCCCCAATGCCTCTGAACAAAACGCTGATGTAGCAAGTTTGGAGCTCTATAAAAACGCATTTGAGTCGGGTGAGATTGCTTCTTTGTTCTCACAATTTTTAAATACCGTGGGCAACAAAGCCGATTACATGTCAATTATGAAGCAGGCAGCCGACGCTAAAAGTGGATTTGACACAAAGAAAAAAGCTATAAAACGCGATGCGCAGCAAGCCTATGGAATTATGTTGCTGTATTATCAATCGCGTGGCGCTAATGCCTCGACTGGAATGAGCTACTTAAAAGCAGCAAGTAAAGGCGATCCTACAAAGGCTTTTATTGCCACATATCAACTTGGTCATCGGGCTTATTTTGGTATTGGAGAGGCGCAGAACTTAACCAAAGCGGCAAATTGGATGTTGAAATCTTATGAGGCAGTAGAGAACAGAAAAAACGCAGATCTCAGGGCGCAAACAGCGATCCCACTTTCTGAGGGTTTTATCCGCTTAGTTACTGACGAATTTATGGGGTTAGTTTCCCACCCGGCGTACAAAAGGCGTGCGCAATATGCTGATTTAGCCCAAGCAGCTCAAAGCATGCAAAATGACTTGGCACAATCTATGCAAAATGCAAAAGGCAGGTCACCAAGTATTATAGCCATAACAGAGGCATATTTGGCTCGTGAGTCACAAATTAACGCAAAAATCTTGCGGGCTATAGGTCAAGAAGCGCAGGCAACAATCGAAGAGCAACGCGTTCAGAAGTTCGTTGATGACCAGTCAAAAGATGCTGAAAAATATAATGATTATTCCTATACAAGCGCTAAAACTCGTCAATTCCTCGTTTCAGCATTACAAAATGTCAAATCGCTTGATGCCACACAAAAACAGAAATTTAGTGATGCGATGGGAGAGTTAGCCCTTTTAACAATTGAGATGAACCGCATCACTCGACACATGGTGAGTCAGTTTGCATCGGGCAACGTTGATATGATGCAAATGACTGTGGCAACGCCCGTCTTCACAAGCGTAAAGGTGACCTGTAACCTCTATGATGCTCTAAACAATGTCGGCACAAAAATGGGCGCGCCAAAGGCCGATGTAGTATTTAGCGCAGACGCTGATGACACAGTTATAAACATGGCAACTGTTAAGTAGGCTGCAGGGTTAAATTGTTGCTGTAAAAACTCTAAACGGTTCGGCAAAAGCAGGTTTGTCGGGCCGGCTATATTTTCACCACATTACGGCATTCCTGCTCAAATTTACCTGCTGTTTGTTTATGAACTTTTAACCTTATATACGGTTTGATCTCTTGGTTCCGTGTGGTGGTTGTGAAATTCTTACGGTAGCCGCTCAGCAAAATTTTTTGTTGGGCAGAATTACCAATTGCGGCAAAGGTTTTGTCAAGGAGTTGCTCTATCAGGAGGAAAATGGTTGCAAAATCTGAACGACGATATTTTTCTTCTTTGAAAACAGCCTGGACTTCTTCAGCGAATAATAACTGGTTGAACCGAGGTTTATCTTCATCGTCAAATGCAAACTGAATTTTGACCTGTAAGAAGACCGAAAGCTTCTGCGCGAATTGGTTGTTATCCCTTGGGTGATCTTTATACTCTACCTTCCAAGCATGAACGGTTGGAGTAATGACAACGTCACCGTCGGGAAGCTCTAGTCTAAAGGCTTCCTTGCCGCGGAAATTGATTGCTAAATCACCAGTGCTGGCGCGACTGTCCTTGAAGGGGACCATACTGACTCTCATTTTTTCACCAAATGATGTGGTTGCAGCATAACCCACAAAGTCTGTAAATGTGTCTTCTGCAAGGCCCATGCGTTGTAGACCCTTGCGCGCAGCATCGGCAAGCTTAACTGTTTTGACACGGTAATTAAGTCCAGTCTTGATCTCGCCGAACGGGTAGTCTTTCAGCTTTTTTCTATACCAGTCTGTAATGGTATCACCGTCGGCACTTTTGGTAGTGAACATCCGCAAATAATAGTCACCAACAGGTGTTTTATCGAGGCCGTCTTGTGCGTTGTAAACGCGGCCGCCTACCGGGTAGCTGGCAAGCACTCTCCGCCCGCCACTTTTATCTATACTAAAAATAAAGTTGTAGGCGATAAGCCGCAACACGGTAAAACTGTTGATCTCTGTTCGGCTATCTTGAATGGTAAGTTCAGCGGCAACGGCCATAATCATACCATAGCGTGCAGTGCCGCCTTGCCCGCCTTCTGCAATGCTAAGCCTGAAGTCCTTGGCCTCCCAAACTGCTGGATCTACGGATTCAATCGCCTCTGTCAATACATTATTCAGGATTGGCACGTTGCTACCCGGATCTGTTTTGTCAATTAGGGGAAAAAAATTTGGCAGCGCTGTTGGCCCGTCATTTGGCAGATAGCTTATCCCGCCCCAGACCATGGTCTGTCCGTTGAAGCCGGTGAAGGTTTGCTGATCGCCTGCAGCA
>CAYREL010000201.1:0-2742 GCA_964423275.1 uncultured Flavobacteriales bacterium
AGCCGAATTATTATCAGTTACAAGCAAAATTTGAAACTTGTGATGCAATGGGTGCTAATTTTATTAATAGTTTGCTCGAAAAATTCTCAAAGATTCTAAAGAGAGAAATTGAGAGTAGTAATCTTAGTGAGAATGATAAGAAAATAGTTATAATAATGTGTATTCTTAGCAATTACACTCCTGAATGCATTGTAAGATGTGAAGTTAATTGTGGAATTGAGGAATTATCTAATGATCCCAATATAAACAATGAAGAGTTTGCTAAGAAATTTGAACAAGCTATTCACGTTGCCAATATTGAACCTTACAGAGCAACCACTCACAACAAAGGAATATTTAATGGTATTGATGCAGTGGTTATTGCAACTGGCAATGATTTTAGAGCTGTTGAAGCTTGTGGTCACACCTATGCCTCTAAGTCTGGACAGTATAAAAGCTTAAGTAATGTTGAAATTAAAGACGGTAAATTTCGCTTTTGGATAGATCTTCCTATTTCTGTTGGAACTGTTGGGGGATTAACCACACTTCATCCAATGGTTAGATTTTCCTACAAATTATTAGGTAATCCCAATTCAAAAAACTTGATGGAAATTATTGCAGCTGTTGGACTTGCTCAAAATTTTGGTGCAATTAGATCATTGGTAACTACAGGAATTCAAAAAGGACATATGAAAATGCATTTATTAAATATTTTGAATCAACTCGGTGCAGACAAAAATGAAGTAGAAAAAACCAAAGAATATTTCAAAGACAAAGTGGTAGAACATAGTGCAGTGGTCAACTATTTCAAAGAATTAAGAAATATCTCCAACTAAAAATTAATTTGCATTGAAATCTTTCCACTCAAACGGTAAACTTTTAATTTCGGGGGAATATCTTGTTCTTGACGGAGCTTTATCCCTTGCCCTTCCTTGTAAGTATGGACAGTCTTTAAACTTTACAGAAGATTCTAATGGAACTTTAGAATGGATTAGTAAAGATATGAATGATACAATTTGGTTTACTGCTTGTTTTGAAGGTAAAACACTTCAAGTATTGAAAACCAGTAATTATAATACCGTGAAATGGGTGAAAAAAATCCTAGAATTCTGTAATAAAAACTCATTTAAAAATAAAAATTTACAGGGCAAAATCGAATGCAAATTAGAGTTTCCAAATAATTGGGGATTGGGATCAAGCTCTACTCTTTTAAACAACTTGGCTAGTTTGTATGAAATTAATCCATATGACTTACATTTTTCTACTACCAATGGCAGTGGATATGATATTGCTTGTGCTGGAAGTAATACTGCTTTAACTTACCAAGTTTTAGAAAATATTCCCGATGTGAAAAAGATGGACTGGTCTCCTATTTTTAAAGATGAAATACTATTTATTTTCTTAAAAAAGAAACAAAAAAGCAATTTAGAAGTAAAAAGATTTAAAGAATTAAAAAAAGACCCTGATTTGATTAACAGAATATCTATTATTACAAAAGAAATCATTCATTCTAAAACTATTGAAGAATTTGAGTATTTGTTAGATGAACACGAAGCAATTACTGGTCAATATATTCAAAGTGAAACTGTAAAAAGTAAATATTTTTCTGACTATGAAGGATCTGTGAAATCATTGGGTGCCTGGGGCGGAGACTTTGTACTTGCTACAAGAAAAAATAAGAAATACTTTTTGAATAAAGGATTTGATACTATATTGTCTTATTCAGAACTAATTAAAGAATCTACATTTAAAACTGTTTCTTGATCTTAGACCAATTTATATACCAGCCCATTCATTCACTACCAGAATCAGGTGAAATTTCTGCAAAAAGTCCATCCAATATTGCTCTTGTAAAATACTGGGGGAAGAAACCAATTCAAATCCCGACCAACCCTTCCATCAGTTTTACTTTAACTAACTGTTTTACTAAAACCACTATTTCTTTCAAAAAATCTAAAGATTTCAAGTTTAATTTTTCTGTTAAAGGCTTAGAAAAACCTTCTTTTGTTCCTAAAATAGAATCTTTTTTAGAAAGAATTAAAGAGTGGTGTCCCTACCTGTTTTTATATCAAATAGAGATAGATACTGAAAATACCTTTCCGCATAGTAGTGGAATTGCTTCTTCTGCATCTGGCTTTAGTGCACTAGCTCTTGCTATAGTAGAACTGGAACAAAAAATAACTGGAATTTCTAATAAAAATAAATATTTAAAAGCATCTTTCTTAAGTAGATTAGGTTCTGGAAGTGCGAGTAGATCGTTGTATGGCCCAGCTGCTATTTGGGGTCAACACAAAAATATTCCCTCAACTAGTGACCAATTTGCTATTGCTTACCACGATTTACACGAAAATTTTAAAAATTACCAGGATACCATTTTATTAATTGATAAGGGAACTAAAAAAGTCAGTTCTACTGTAGGTCATGAATTAATGCACAACCATCCTTTTTCAAAAGAAAGATTTTCACAAGCTAATAGTAATCTAGAAAGTATGATCAATGTTCTAAAAAATGGAGATTTAGACAAGTTTATTTCTATTTCTGAAAGCGAGGCCCTCACTCTTCATGCAATGATGATGACTTCAAACCCATATTTCATACTAATGAAACAAGGAACTCTTTCTGCAATTGAAAAAATATGGTCTTTTAGAGGAGACACTAAAATTCCATTAAGTTTCACTTTGGATGCTGGAGCTAATGTACATCTGCTTTATCCATTGGCTTATAAACAACAAGTTCTTGATTTTATAGGTAGTGAATTAATTG
>CAYREL010000202.1:0-2737 GCA_964423275.1 uncultured Flavobacteriales bacterium
AAGTTCATACTCTTTCTAGTATTGTAAAAGTATCCTCAGGATGTGATGAAGAATCTTCAGAAGAAATTGCCAAAACCTATGAATTAGTTGTTTCAGCAGGTGTACATAGAGCATCGTCTATAAAAGTAGCGGAGGCCGCTAAAATCATTGAGAACACCCAAAGAGATGTAAATATTGCTTTGATTAACGAACTTTCTGTGATATTCAATAGGATGAATATAAATACTTACGAAGTATTAGAAGCTGCAGGTACAAAGTGGAATTTCTTGAACTTTCGACCTGGCCTTGTCGGTGGTCATTGTATAGGAGTTGATCCATATTATCTCACGCACAAAGCCAAGGAACTTGGCTACCATGCACAAATAATCAACTCTGGAAGAGCGGTTAACGACTCTATGGGCGCCTATGTTGGTAGAACAGTTGCTAAAAAAGTTATAGCTTCAGGAACTCCAATGCAAGAAGCTCGAGTTTTGGTTATGGGAGCTACTTTTAAGGAAGATGTTTCTGACATAAGAAATTCTAAAGTAGTAGATGTAATCAACGAATTAAAATCTTTTTCTTGCCATGTTGAAGTCGTTGATCCTCATGCAAATTCTGAGGAACTAATGGATGAGTATGGTTTTGATTTAGTAGCTAAAACAAGTGGAATTTACCACTCTGTAATTGTTGCTGTTAATCATCAAGAATATACTCTTTTAGATGAAAATTACTTTGTATCTATTCTTTCTGAAAAAGGAGTTTTAGTAGATTTAAAAGGTATTTTTAGAAATAAAATTCAAAAACTAAATTATTGGACACTATAGTGGATTATAAAAAAATCATACTTATAACTGGTGGTGCTGGCTTTATTGGCTCGCACGTGGTTAGAAAAATGATTAATCAATACCCTGAATACTTGATAGTTAATTTAGATAAATTAACCTATGCAGGTAACTTAAATAATCTAAAGGATATTGAAAATAAATCCAATTATAAATTTGAAAATATTGATATTAATAACGAGGATGCTATTCAAATTTTATTTGAAAAATATTTATTTGATGGGGTAATTCATTTAGCTGCTGAATCTCATGTAGATCGTTCTATTTCAAATCCTGGTGAATTTGTGACTACCAATGTAATTGGGACTTTAAATTTATTAAACGCTTGCAGAAAAAATTGGAAAAGTTTTGAAGACAAATGTTTTTATCATATTTCTACTGATGAGGTTTTTGGCTCTTTAGGCGAAACAGGATTTTTTTATGAGACTACTTCTTACGATCCAAGAAGCCCTTACTCTGCATCCAAAGCAAGCTCCGACCATCTTGTTAGAGCATATGGTCATACCTATGGATTACCAATCAAAATTTCAAATTGCAGTAATAATTATGGTTCTCATCAGTTTCCAGAAAAACTAATTCCATTAATTATAAATAATATTCAAAATAAAAAGCCTCTTCCAATTTATGGAAAGGGAGAAAATGTAAGAGATTGGCTTTGGGTGGAAGACCATGCTAATGCTATCGATTTAATTTTTCAAAAAGGAAGAATAGGCGAAACTTACAATATTGGTGGTCATAACGAGTGGAAGAACATTGATTTAGTTAACCTTTTGTGCGACATAATGGACAATAGACTTTCTAATCCTAAGGGAGAATCTAGAAAACTTATAACTTATGTAAAAGATAGAGCCGGACATGATTTAAGATACGCAATTGATGCTACAAAAATTCAAAAAGAGTTAGGATTTACTCCATCTGTAAGCTTTGAAGAAGGACTAGCCAATACAGTAGATTGGTATTTAAATAACAAAGAATGGTTAGATAATGTTACAAGTGGATCTTATCAAAACTATTACCATCAACATTATCATTAATGGGTTTATTTCGTCGTATTTTCCCTAAAACAGAATTAACCATTGAGCCTATAGATTTAAGCTTTTTGAGAAACGATATTCATTCTCATTTAATTCCTGGCATCGATGATGGATCTCCTGATATGGAGACCACAATAATGTTGCTCAAAAAATTTATTGACTTAGGATACAAAAAAGTAATAACTACTCCACATATAATGAGTGATTATTATAAAAACACACCAGAAATAATACTTTCTGGTTTAGATAAAGTAAAAGCAGAAATAATAAAAAACAACTTAAGTATTGAAATCGAAGCTGCTGCAGAATATAATTTGGAACCAGAGTTTGAAAACTTATTAGAAAAAAACATTTTACTTACATTTGGTCCTGAAAAGTATCTTCTTTTTGAACTATCTTTCTTTGATGAACCTCCTAGAGTAAACGATATTATTTGGAAAATGAGAGAAAAGGGGGTTTCACCTGTTCTCGCTCATGTAGAACGTTATGCTTATTGGCATAAAGATTACGACAAAATAGAAGAGATGATTAACAGAGGGGTAAAGCTTCAATTAAATATTGGATCTATAACAGGAGCTTATGGCCCTGAAGTAAAAAAAGTTGCAGACAGACTAATAAAAGATAAAGTCATTGATTTTGTTGGCAGTGACTGCCATCACGAACAGCATCTAGAAATGATTAGTCATGCATCTAGACTACCTATTTTTCATTCCCTAATTCAGCAAGAACAGATTTTAAATAAATCTTTATAATAAAGTAGCACTAGAAGTAGCAATAGATCTATCTACTTTTTTAAATAGTCCTTGTAATACCTTCCCTGGTCCAACTTCAATTACTTCAATATTTTTATTTTCTAAAATATTTTTCATTGACTGGGTCCAT
>CAYREL010000203.1:0-2736 GCA_964423275.1 uncultured Flavobacteriales bacterium
TAAAATATAATCGTATTGATCAGACAAGTGCTTAAACATTTTTTGAAAAACAAATTCTCTGTCTTCTAAATTAATCATTTCTATTTCTGCTCCTACTAAATCAATATGAGAAGGTAGAATATCTAAATTTGGACTTTTTGTTCTGAGAATTAAATCTTTTGGATTTGCACCATTTATTATACAGTCATAAATACCATTATTAATTTTTCTGGGTTCTAGTCCAACTCCAGACGTGGCATTAGCTTGAGGGTCAGCATCTATTAGTAGAGTTTTCTTGTCAAGAACTCCAAGACACGCTGCTAGATTTATTGCGGTAGTAGTTTTTCCAACTCCTCCTTTTTGATTTGCTATTGTAATAATTTTCCCCATCTGTTGATTTTTAATTCCTTATCTATTAATAATTAAAGTTAGGATTATAACCTTTTCCAAATCTTAAAAGCAAATTCATTTTTAAACAAAAACGTGTTTAAACAATAATTACATGGCATATTGTCAACAATATGGAAAGAAATAAAATTTCATAAAATAACAATTAATTGAAAATCAAATTGTTATAAAATTAAAATAAGAATTATTGATGTTGAAAAAAAAAGAAATTAATGATTAAAAATATTTTTAATCAACATTTTTAAACGACTTACTTTCTAGAGAATCTCCTTTGTCAACAGGATTGGATTCGTTAAGAGTAACTACTTTGTCAACCACTTCTATTAGTCCATCTTTAAATTTGTCAAAATCTTCTTTATATAGAAATATTTTGTGTTTTTCAAAGTGAAAATTCCCTTCTTGGTCAAACTTCTTTTTGCTTTCAGTAATGGTTAGATAGTGATCGCCCGACCTGGTTGATTTAACATCAAAAAAGTAGGTTCTTTTACCAGCTCTTACAGATTTAGAGTAAATTTCGTCCCTGTACTTTTCCTGGTCGTTGCTGTTTTCCATTATAAATTATTATTGTTTATATATGCAATATAAATAAGATTTTATTTTTTTCTAAAGATTTTAACGATATTAATTGTTATCCAGTTGTTGTTTTTTAAAAATATCGAAGTAAAATCCTTTATTTTTTATAAGTAGATCGTGGTCGCCTTGTTCTAGAATTTCTCCATCTTCTAAAACTATTATGTGTGAACATTTACTTAGGTTGCTTATTTTATGACTTATGTGGATGGATAATTTTTTATTTTTTTGATTGTAAAGAGAATTTTGTATTGCTTGAGATGTTTTAGCATCTACTGCAGATAAACAATCATCAAAAACCAGTAATTCTGGATTTCTAATAAGGGCTCTTGCTATTGCAATTCTTTGTTTTTGTCCACCAGAAAGTGTTACTCCTCTTTCACCAATTTTAGTTTGAAATGAATTACTAAATTTTTCTATTTCATTAAATAGACCAGCTCTTTTAGAAGCAATTACAATTTCTTCATTAGTGAAATCTTCGTTACTAAGTCCAAATGCAATATTATTTTCAATGGTATCTGAAAATAAAAAGACATCTTGAGGAACATAGCCAATTTTTTTTCTGAAATTATTTAATTCAATTTCTTTTATTGAAGAGTTGTTAATTAATATTTCTCCTTCGCTAGGTTCGTAAAGTCGACATAAAATTTGAGCGAGTGAAGATTTACCAGAACCAGTTTTACCAAATATTCCTAGACTCATTCCTTGCTCTAATTTGAAATTTATGTTTTTCAAAGCATAATCTTCATTATTAGGATATTTAAAGGATACGTTTTTAAATTCTAATTCAACTACTTGCTTGATTTTCTCTTTTCCATCATTTATTACTCTTTCTTTAATATTAATAAACTCATTAATTCTTTTTTGAGAAGCTGCTGCTCTTTGAATCAATGAACTTACCCATCCTACAGATGCGAACGGCCATGTAAGCATGTTTATATAAAAAATAAATTGAAGAATATCGCCATAGTCTAATTCATTATTTATGGTTTTTATTCCACCTAGATATATAGTTATTACAGTGCTTAAACCAATTAGAAATATAATAGAAGGAAGAAATAAGGAATTTACTACTGCAAGACTGAGTGAAGCTCTTTTATAATCTTCGGTTTCTTTTTCGTAAAGATTTGAAAAATATTTATTTCTGTTGTATGCCTTTAAAACTCTAATTCCAGAAAAAGCTTCTTGAACAAAAGAGGTTATTTTTGATTGTTTCTTTTGGGTTATTTCACTTTTTTTATTAATAATACTACTTACAAAATAGATAATTATAGATAGAACTGGCAATGGAAATAAAACATACATAGTTAGAGTTGCATTTTTATAAATCATAAAAGTGATTACCATCACAAATAAAACCACAACATTTATTGAATACATGATTGCCGGTCCCAAGTACATTCTTACTTTGGTGACATCTTCACTTATTCTATTCATCAAATCTCCCGTTTTATTGTTTTTATAAAACGAAATTGTCAGTTGTTGGTACTTAGAAAAAATTTCATTTTTTAAATCAAATTCAATATTTCTTGACATTACAATAATGGTTTGTCTTGTGAAAAATAAAAAGACTCCTTTTAAAATAGCAAATAGCATATACATTAGAACAAGCCTAATACCTAAATCCCATAATGTTAAATTATTGGAATTCTCATTTTTTTTTGCTACATGCTTTAGTAGTTCATCTGCAGCTTGATCTATTATTTTTGGCATGTATACCCCAAAATAATTTGAAAACACTATAAATATGAAACCTAGTATTAGGTGCCATTTATATTT
>CAYREL010000204.1:0-2732 GCA_964423275.1 uncultured Flavobacteriales bacterium
TATTCTTAAATAATATTATGGTTAGTATAATTATACCTTATAAAAATCCACTTCCTTATTTTGAAGATTGCTTGAAATCTATACTTAATCAATCCCATAAAAAATTACAAATAATACTGGTTAATGATCATTCTACAGACGATTCTGAAAAATTAGCAATGAAATATTCAATTGAAGATTCAAGAATAGAACTTGTAAATAATACCGGAAATGGAATAGTTGATGCACTAAACAGTGGAAGTGAAATTGCAAAAGGAAAGTACATAACCAGGATGGATGCCGATGATATAATGAGTGAAAATAAAATTGAAGTATTGAGATCACTACTAGAAAAGAAAAAAACAAAACACATAGCAGTAGGATGTGTGAAGTATTTCGCTAGTAAAAAAACAATGGGAAATGGCTATTTGAAATATGCTAATTGGATAAACGAACTAACATCCTATGAAAAAAATTTCAAAGAGATATATAAAGAATGTACCGTTCCTTCCTGCTGTTGGATGATGCATCGATCTGATTTTGAAAATATCAAGGGTTTTAAAAAATTGAACTATCCAGAGGATTATGATTTTTTATTTAGAGTTTATTACAACCAAATTAAACTTCTAACAACAAAAGAAATAATCCATTTATGGAGAGATCATCCAATGAGGACTTCAAGGAATAGCAAAGACTATCTATTTGAAAATTTCATTCCTTTAAAAGTAAAATATTTAGTTGAAAATGAATTAAGAACCAAAGAAGAATTGGTATTGTGGGGTTCTGGAAAAAAAGGAAAACTTGTAGCAAAAAAATTAATTGAAAATAATTGTTCTTTCGCCTGGATTAGTAACAACCAAAAAAAAATTGGACATGAAATTTACCAACAAAAAATCCAATCTACTAGACTTTTAAAAACAGAAAAGAAAAAATTAATTATTTGCTCGATAAGTTCCAAAGATTTCAAAACTCCAGAAAATTCTAAATATAATAGGTTTCTTAGCTTTTATTAAAAAATACGCATACATTCACTATTGAATTTTATGGCAAAAACTCTATTTAAAATATTATTACCGTCTTTAATTGTATTAGTTTTAGTTCAATGTGAATCCAAGCCAATAAAACAGGCTAGAGGTGGTGAAATTATTTACGATGTAAGTTATCCTTGTTTAGAAAAAAATGAGGAATCTCTACTATTTCTATTGCCAAAAAAAATGATTATGACTTTTTCAAATGATCAATTTAAAAATGAATTTATTTTTCCAACTAAAAGTTCAAGTCTTGGTTTAATTAATAATTCTTATAAAAAAAATGCTAAGCTTTTATTTAGATTAGGTAACAATAAAAAATATACAATCATAGATTCTAATAATGTTGATTTTCTCTTGGAGGATTTACCCAAGTATGAAAGAACAACGTCTATTTCACAAGATGTTTTTTTTTTAGATAAGCCTTGTAATAAATTAAAAATTAAATGTTTACAGAATGATTCAATCTATGAAATTATTACACTTAAAGATTTGAAAATAAAAAATGTTAACTGGTGTACTCCATTTAATATGATTAATGATGTAATAATGGAATACAGTATGGTGCAATTTGGAATGGAAATGCATTTTAAGGCAGTAAGTATAAATAACATAAGTCCAAAAAATGACTTTTTACAATTAGAAAAAAAATATTCGTTTTCTACTATGAAAGAATATTTAAAAGAAATAAAAGCAATGCTTTCAATTTTTGACTGTAATGAATAAATTAATCTCCTTTTTATATGTTTTGATTACCCTGACTAGTTTCTCTCAAGATTTTGAAGGTTTGATAAGTTATAAAATAACCCATACTAGTTTAGATTCTACCATCAATGAAATAGCTTCAATGCCTACTAAACTTGATTTTTATATCTCTGGAGAGTTGGCTAGAATTGACCAAAGCACAAAAATAGGAACTCAAACAACCATAATTGACACACTTTTAAAAAGAAATATTTTACTAATTAATTTAATGGATAAAAAATTTGGGATTATTTTAAATGATAACGACACTAGCGATGTGGAAAATATCATTTACACTGAGGAGTCAGAGGATTTTCTAGGGATAGAATGTAAAAAAGCAATTATGAATAGCATAAATAAAAAAACCAATAGAACTACCACCTCCACTATTTACTATACCAACAAAATTGACAATTCTTACAACATTAACTTTAAGAAACTAAAAGGTTTTCCAATTTATTACGAAATAATTTCTGATAATATTATATCTACTTACTTAGCAGTTAAGATGACCAAAAAAAATATAGATCCAAAAATTTTTGAGATTGACAACAAGACATCCATCTATAAAATGGAGGAATTCAAAGCTCTAATGACTCAATAATTCCTAACAAACGTTCGTTAAGAATACCTTTTGTATTTGTAAGAATCAATATTTAGTTTCCATTACATTTGAAATATAATTAATGACTGCTAAAAACCAATACAAAAACTTTCAATTTAACTCTTCCAAAAAGAAAAGTAATAAAGAATATTTCAAGGGAGTAAAAGCCTTTTTTGCAGATGAAAGGTTTCATAAAACCTCTGGTTTATTTCTTGTTCTTATCTCTATTTATCTTTTCTTTTCTTTCACGTCCTATCTTTTTACATGGAAATACGACTTGAGTATTATTGATGGAAAATCAATTGGTTTTGTTTTTAATGGCGAAGAAAGTGAAATACAAAACTGGTTGGGTAAATTTGGAGCCTACATAGCCCATA
>CAYREL010000205.1:0-2728 GCA_964423275.1 uncultured Flavobacteriales bacterium
GGTTTTTATTTACTTGAATTATTTGATCTTCTATTTTTAGTAAATTATCTTCAGCTTTATCACTATCAAATTTTGATATTCTTTTAATTTTAATCTCTGTTAGCTTTACTATATCCTCTTCATCTACTTCTTTCTTAAGGTTATTTAAAAAAGGCTTAAGACCTAGTTTAATAGCATTTAAAACACCTTCCCATGTTTCTTCCTCTTCTATCTTTCTATAAATTCTATTTTCTATAAAAATTCTTTCTAGTGAAAGCCAGTGCCATTGGTTTTGTAATTCTTGAAGTTTTATCTCCAATTCAAGTTTTAAAAGCTCTACAGTTCTGTCAACAGATTTTTTTAATATTTCAGAAACTCCAATAAAAATAGGCTTATTGCCTTCGATAACACAGGAATTTGGTGATATAGACATTTCACAATTTGTAAAAGCGAATAATGCATCAATCATTTTATCTGGGGATACTCCTGAAGGGAGGTGAATTATAATTTCTGCAACTGCAGATGTGTTATCTTCAATTTTTTTAATCTTAATTTTATTTTTTTCTGTTGCCTTGACTATAGATTCTATTAAAGTATCGGTTGTTGTTCCAAAAGGTATTTGATTGATAACCAATGTTTTATTATCTATTTTTTTTATCCCTGCTCTGACCCTTACTTTACCACCTCTAATACCATCATTGTATTGAGTAAAGTCTGCTAGACCACCGTTTGGAAAATCTGGAAATATCTCAATTTTCTTTCCTTTTAAAACATTTATCGAAGCGTCTATTAGTTCTATAAAATTATGAGGTAATATCTTACATGCTAAACCTACTGCAATTCCTTCTGCGCCATGATTTAATAAAATCGGGAATTTAACAGGAAGATATTGAGGCTCTTTATTTCTCCCATCGTAAGAACTAAGCCATTTAGTGGTTTTATTATTATATAGAATATGATTTCCAAATTTAGTTACTCTAGCTTCAATATATCTTGGAGCAGCAGCACCATCGCCTGTTAATAAATTTCCCCAGTTTCCTTGACAATCAATTAACAAATCCTTCTGACCAATCTGAACCATTGCATCTCCAATAGATGCATCTCCATGAGGATGGTACTTCATTGTATTTCCAATAATATTTGCTACCTTATTGTATCTTCCATCGTCTAATTCTCTCATAGAATGGAGAATCCTTCTTTGTACCGGCTTTAAACCATCTTCAAGAGCTGGAACAGCTCGTTCTAAAATAACATAGGAGGCGTAGTCTAAAAACCACTCCTTATACATTCCAGATAGGTAAGTAATGTTGTCCTTCTGATTAGAATCTTCTGATATATTCAAATTTAACTCATCCATTTCATTGGTTTTCATCTACCAAGTAGTCCTCTTCGACTTTTAAATTATCAATAATAAAACCTTGACGTTCAGGAGTATTTTTCCCCATATAAAAAGTCAATATTTCCTCTATTGATTTAGACTTAGACATTAAAACAGGCTCTAATCTAATATCATCGCCAATAAAGTATTTAAACTCATCTGGAGATATTTCACCAAGACCCTTAAATCTTGTTATTTCAGGATTCTTTCCCAAAGAGTTTATGGCGTCTTTTCTTTCTTTTTCATTGTAACAATATCTAGTTTCTTTCTTATTTCTTACTCTAAAAAGCGGTGTTTGCAAAATAAAGACGTGATTTTTCTTAACTAGATCCGGAAAAAACCTTAAAAAGAAAGTGAGAAGCAATAATCTTATATGCATTCCATCAACATCGGCATCTGTGGCAATAATAATTTTATTATACCTTAAAGAATCCATGTCCTCTTCAATATTTAATGCAGCTTGTATAAGATTGAACTCTTCGTTCTCATAAACCACTTTTTTGGAAAGACCGAAAGAATTAAGTGGTTTTCCTCTTAAGCTAAATACGGCTTGTGTTTTAACATCTCTACATTTGGTGATGGAACCACTTGCAGAGTCACCTTCAGTTATGAAAATTGAGGTCTCTTCTCGCCTATCATTTTTAAAATCACTAAAGTGGATTTTACAATCTCTTAATTTTTTGTTGTGAAGACTAACTTTCTTTGCTCTCTCTCGAGCTAGTTTTCTTATTCCTGATAATTCTTTTCTTTCTTTTTCAGATTGCTTAATCTTAAATTCCATCTGTTGAACTACAGCTGGGTTTTTGTGTAGGAAATTATCTAATTTTTCTCTTAAGAAATCCATTACAAATCCTCTTACTGATTTACCATCAGGTTCAATTTCAGTAGATCCTAGTTTTGTTTTTGTTTGGGATTCAAAAACAGGTTCTATTACCTTAATACTTACTGCAGCAACAATTCCCTGCCTAATATCTACAGGCTCGTATTTACTAAAAAAGTCTTTTATAACTTTAGCAATTGCCTCTCTAAATGCGCTTTGATGAGTACCTCCTTGTGTTGTGTGTTGTCCATTTACGAAAGAGGAATAATCTTCTCCATATCCTCTAGAATGGGTAAAGGCAACCTCAATATCATCTCCCTCTAAATGAACAATTGGATATAATGGAGAACCATCCATATTGGATTCTAAAAGATCTTTTAAACCATTTTTTGAAATAAATTTATTGCCATTAAAATCTATTGTTAAATTTCTATTTAAGTAACAATAGTTCCAAAACATTTTTTCCAGATAGGTATCTCTAAATTTATAGTTTTTAAAAATGTCCTTGTCAGGAGAGAAAATAATTCTAGTGCCATTGTCTTGATTAGTCT
>CAYREL010000206.1:0-2719 GCA_964423275.1 uncultured Flavobacteriales bacterium
AAATTAAATTAAAATAATAACTTTTAACCTTATAAATATTATGGCTGTTTATTGAAAATTAATTACATCAGTTTACTTTATAAAGCTTATTGTTTCTACATGGTTTTCCCATTTTATTTTTAGGAAATAAAGTCCATTTCCTAAATCTTCAGTAGACAATTTTATTTTATTGTTTCCACTACTTATTTTAACTCTTTCATTTTTGATGATTTTTCCAGAATAGGTTAAGCTAAGATTCAAGATTTTGTCAATTGAATAATCTAAGAATGACAGGTTATTAACTGGATTTGGATAAATTTTAAATTTGTTTTTAGGTTCTGAAGATAAAATATCTAAAGTGTTAATTTGACTTTCGTCAATAACATTTAACGTATATCCACTACTTTTTGAACTTATAGTAATGGTATCACAGTAATTACTACTACAGCCATTGGCATCTGTAAAAGTTAAGCATAAATTATAGTCGCCTACTTGGTTGTATACATGGGTTGGATACTGGAGATTGGAAGTATTTCCATCACCAAATACCCAATAATACATAAATGGACCTGTGCCTCCAATAGAGTTTTCTACGCAATAAATATCTGTAGTGAAAGTATTAAGAGTACTATCAAAATCTTGCCACCAATAGAAATTGGCATTACAATTCAAGGGTGGAGGTGGAGGAGGGTTAGAGCCAGAAGTATTGTTCCAATTGTTTCCATCCCAAACTAATGTTGCACAACAAAAGGTATTCATTGTAGATATACATGTCACTAGGGTGTCGTAATTTTGCCCAGTAGACATATTGAAGTTATATACGTTGTGGGTTGTGCTCATGCTGGAATCTTGTTCTAAAATTGTTCCATCAGAACCCATGGTCTCCCAGTAGTAAACAAATGTATTTAAGTTGTTTGCAGTAATTTGTAATTGATATTGCGATCCGGTAATGGTTAATGAATCACAAGCTGTAGATTGTCCCTTAATAAAGGTTAAAGTTAGAATCGAAAAAATTAAAAGAGTAGTTTTTTTCATTTTTAAATGTTTTGTGTATTTATTTACGAAACGTTAAATTTGAAAAAAAAGGGGGGTGAAATTATTTTTCAATAAATTTCTTCTCAGTTGAACCATCTGAATATAGGTATATTACCATTTCATGATTGATTTTTTCAGGATCTACAATTTGTCCAGCTAGATTGTAAATATTTACTAGCTTCTTATTCTTAGATTCTAAATTTGAAATATTGGTAAATCCAGTATTTAACATAGAAAGATTCCAAAAAGAAGGCATTAAACTGTCTCTAGCTATGAAAAATGGTAAAATACAATTAGTTACAGGCGTTGTTGAGGTTGCAGTGTCTCCCATAAGTAGTGACAAAATAAAGAATATATTATCATCATTAAAAGAAACGCTATATGTAGGACTGGGAATTGTACTTTGCCATATATGGGTATTTCCGTTCCAATTATGACTTCCTGGAGGATATGCTCTCCAGTCATAAATACCAGATATGGTAGCAATATTAGGATTTAGATTAAATAAACTATCGTAATTGGTAGTTAGCACAATTTCTGTAAAAGAATTTTGAGGAAGCAATTGAACTCTTAAATCTCCACAGTTTTGAGATTTTATTAAAAATGGAACTGTTAATCCTAAAAATATTAATCTTATTTTTTTCACTACGTAATTATAAATTATTTATTTAAAATCATTTACGGATGTTTAACTAAAAGTGAGTGGTTTATATATGAGTATCATTAATTTTAAACACTTATATAGCCTTCAAAATAAGTAACTGCTTTTCCACTTATTTCAACTCTATCTTTTTTTAGTTCGCAAAATAATTCTCCTTTTCTTTCTGAAATTTGTTGAGCAATCATACTTTTTTTATGGATTTCATTTGACCAATATGGGGTTAATGTACAATGTGCCGACCCCGTAACAGGATCTTCTAAAATTGTAGCTTGTGGAGTAAAAAATCTAGATACAAAATCACAATTTTCTCCTCTAGCTGTTACTATTACACCGCCTGGGTTAATATTAATTTGATCAAATACTTCTCTATTTATAACGATATCTTCTATTTCTTTTTGATTTTCATAAACCAATAAATAATCTCTTGCTTTTAGGACTATTTTTGGTTGGACATTCAAAGCATTTTTTATTTCATCTGGTAGCGAAGCCGATATGGGATCTCTTCTTGGTAAATCTATTAAATAGAGTCCATTATTTAAGGATACTTCTAATTCTCCACTCAATGTTTCAAAGATTACTTTTTCAGACTCTAATTTTAGTTCAGAAAGAATACAATGTGCAGTTGCCAGTGTAGCATGTCCACATAAATCCATTTCTATATCAGGCGTAAACCACCTTAAATGAAAGTTTTTTCCTTTTCTAACAAAAAAAGCGGTTTCAGCAACTGCATTTTCTTTAGCAATTTTTAGTAAGACTTCATCTTTTAGCCAGTTCTCTAAAGGAACTACACAAGCAGGATTCCCGCCAAATACCTTATCACTAAAAGCATCTATTTGAAATATTGGCAGCTTCATACTATAGATACTCTAGATTTTTTCGTGTGCGTTCATTATCTAAATCTCCAGTATTGATAGTAGTTGCTGGTTCAAAAAGCATTATAGAAACTTCTTCTTCTGCAATAGGCTTATGTTCAACTCCTTTTGAAACTATGATTATTTCATTTTCTTGGATAGTTTCTGTTCTGTCTCTAAATGCTATTTTTAA
>CAYREL010000207.1:0-2713 GCA_964423275.1 uncultured Flavobacteriales bacterium
TATTGCTATATATGGAAAGTCTATTTCAGAGAATAATTTAAAATTCTTAGAAGCTCTAATTGTCACTTTAAAAGACGAGCTAAATCCTCGACTATTTATCCACCAATCTTTAGAAGAACATCATTCATTGATTGAAAGATTTAATATAAATTTTTTTGATGGCCAAGATTTACTAACAAAAAGAATTGATCTTTTGATAAGTTTTGGTGGTGATGGAACTCTACTAGATACGGTTACAATGATCAAAGACAGCAATATTCCAGTTTTAGGAATTAACGCTGGAAGACTTGGGTTTTTAGCAAATATTACCCAAGAGGATATAGTTTTAGCTGTAAAAGCACTTAAAAATAAGGACTACAAACTCGATAAGAGATCTTTACTTAAGGTAAAAAGTAAAACTTTGTCTGAAATTAAAACCTCTAATTTTGCACTTAACGAGATTACGGTTCACAAAAAAGACTCTTCTTCCATGTTGAAAATTGATGCTTTTTTGGATAATGAATTTTTAAATTCTTATTGGGCAGATGGTTTAATTATTTCTACTCCTACTGGGTCAACTGCTTATTCTCTGTCTTGTGGAGGACCAATTATCTCCCCTGGTTCTAATAATTTCGTAATTACACCTGTTTCTCCCCATAATTTAAATCTTAGACCGATGGTAGTTGGTGACCATGTGGTAATAAGACTGAGAGCAGAATCTAGAGAAAGTCAATTTCTTTTAACTATGGATAGTAGATCTATTTCTATAGAAAACAATGAAGAAATATTTATAAGCAAAGCAGATTTTTCTATTAAATTAATAGAGTTGCCTGATCATAATTTCTTCAAAACAATCAGAAACAAGTTGTTTTGGGGAAAAGATTCAAGAAATTAACTCTTTTTAAGGTTTTCCTATAATTTCTTTTGTAATTTCACTATAAGTTATAGCTAGATGAAAAATTTCATTTTATTCTCAACGTTTTTAATTAGTTTAAGCTCCATTTCACAGGTTACTGAATTTGGTTTTTTTTCGGGAACCGGTTACTACATTGGTGATTTGAATAAAAGTCATTTTTCCCAACAAGATTTATGTCTTGGTTTAGTTTACAAAACAGACTTTCCTAATGAGAGAATGTCTTTGAGGTTTCATCTAATGTATAATAAGTTTAAGGCCAACGATGGAAAGTCAGGAGTTGAAAGTCAGATTTATCGAAACTTAGAATTTAAATCTGAAGTTATTGAGTTTGGCCCTGTAATTGAAATCGATTTTTTTAAATTTCATCCCGGTCAAAATCATACAGATGAACCCGATTTCGGTTCCCCTTATTTTTTTGCTGGAATTAATTATATGAGAATGAATCCCAAAGGAAAATTAGATGGAGAATGGGTGGAACTACAACCTTTGGGAACTGAAGGTCAAGAAACTAGTTTGAGAAATGACAATAACGAGATAGTTAAAAAATATTCCAGAAACCAAATAGTTATTCCTTTTGGGTTAGGTGTTAAAATGAATATTACACACCATTTGTCATTTAGCTTAGAGTATGGAATGAGAAAAACTTTCACAGATTATTTTGACGATGTAAGCGGCCTATACCCAGATTTGGTAGAACTGGCAGCATTTAGCCAAGATGCAGCTCAGATGAGTGACAAGTCTGGATTTCCTCAAGGGTTAAATGATTCAAGTTATGGTTTACAAAGAGGAGATGCTAGTAATAAGGATTGGTATGCTGTAAGTGGAATTATTTTAACGTATGAATTTTTTAAGGATGTAGTTTGTCCAAAATGGTAAAAAAATAAACATTTCTTGAAATTCATTTTTATGAAAGATTTTAATTTAGATAGTACTAGAATTCCTAAGCACGTAGCCATAATTATGGATGGTAACGGAAGGTGGGCCAAGAAAAAGGGAGAGATGAGAATCTTTGGACATACTAATGGAGTAGGTTCAGTAAGAGAAGCTTTGTCCGCTGCAGGTGAAATAGGTGTTGAATATCTTACATTATATGCTTTTAGTTCTGAAAACTGGAGTAGACCAAAAGAGGAAATTTCTGCATTGATGGATTTATTAGTCCAATCTATTTACAACGAAGTAGATGAACTTAATAGCAAAGGGGTAAAACTAGCCACTATTGGCGACATAGAGTTTCTTCCAGAATCCTGCCAAAAAGCTCTTGGAGAAGCAAAAAAAAGCACAAAAAATAATAAAAAAATAACTCTTATTTTGGCATTGAGTTATAGCTCAAGAAGAGAGATTTCGCTTGCTGTACAAAAAATGACTAACGAAGTTGTAAATGGAGAGTTAGAATCTAGTGCAATAAATGAAGAATTAATAAGTTCTTATTTGAGCACATCTGATTATCCTGATCCAGAATTATTAATTAGAACTAGCGGTGAAAATAGAGTAAGTAATTTTCTAATGTGGCAGTTGGCATATACTGAGCTTTATTTTACAAAGATTTTATGGCCAGATTTTAAAAAGAAGAATTTTTACAAAGCAATTTTTGAATACCAAAAAAGAGAAAGAAGATTTGGAAAAACATCAGAACAACTACTGGATTCTAATGCATAGATATTTTAAAATTATATTTGTTATAATCTTAGCCATAAATAATATTTATGGCCAGGAATCTTATACGAATTACCAGCTTTCACCAAGAGAATATACCCTAGCAGGTATTTCTATTGATGGTGTTGTTCATTTAGATCACGAAATAGTAATTCAAAAATCTGG
>CAYREL010000208.1:0-2707 GCA_964423275.1 uncultured Flavobacteriales bacterium
GTTTACTTGCTGCTATAGCTGCAATATTAGAATCTGGTACTGATAATCCAGTATGCAACTTAGCAACAGTTATAGTTCCATCATCAGGAATAACTTGTGATGTTGTAATATGTCTTGAAGCATTATAGATAACGTAAATGTTATTAGTACCTGTGCTTGGTGCACCAGAAAATGTTAGGGTTGTACCACTTACTGAGTATGAGCTATCATAAGGTGATTGCTGAACGTTATCAACAAGCACTTCGATATCATTTACACTACTCACTGTTTGACTAAGTGTAAATGCTACTGTAGATCCATTACCATTGAATGAATCATTGGCAATAGTAAGAGCCTGTCCAGCTGCTATTTGATTACCAATCATTCCCATTTTATGTTTGCTCCACAATAGACATAATAATATCTACAGAAGATGCTGTAGTACTTTTTGCCTTAATAATATCACCAGGTTCTAGAATTACTTTTTGTTCTCCACCAATAGGAACCATCGTTCCACCTACAGCTATTGTCGCATTTTTTACAATATGATAATCATTACTCGAGGATGTAAGATAGATGTCTACATTTACTTGAGTATTTGTATGAACATTAGAACATGTCATACCAATAATGATTGTCTTTGTAGCTGCGGGACAAGTGTAAAGCGTAACGGCAGAGGTACCTACGTTTTGAGCAAGTTCGTTTTTAAGTGTGTTTGCCATTTTTATCCACCAAAGATTAAAGCGTTAAGCAATGAGTTACCATCATCGACAGTATCATTTGCAAGAATTTTATTATCAACTTCTGTTTTACTATAACTGTTTACAGCCATAAATTGTTTATCAACAAAGATTCTAAGTTCAGCTCCAACGGCTGCACCGGAAGCTAATGTAATAGTATTTGCAGTTTGAGTATAATCAGCTGTATCCAAAAGAACACCATTCATAAATACTTTAACATCACTAGTTGGACCAATGTCTAATGGAAACCCATTAGCATCTGCACCAGTAAATGCAGTTTGTCCTGATGTTGCGGTATAACTAAGTAAAGCATTTTGCTCTAGCGTACCTGTATTTGGATCATTACCGATATATGCCATATTATGTTTGCTCCATAATACTCAAAGTTGTATCTAAGCTATTTGCTATATTTGACTGGACTTTAATAATATCACCAGTTTCTAAAACAATCTTATTACCAGCCATAACTTCTACAGCCGATCCTTGAGGAAGAGGAATGTCATTTAAATATGTAACATTATCTCCATCAGCATTTTCAATAAGAACTTTTGCCGCAATAGCGGATGCTACAATATTAGATAATGTAAGTCCAATAATAATTGTTGTTGTAGCTCCTGGAGATGTATATACGGTAATTGGAGTATTAGCCGCTGTAGATCCACCAGTCGCAGTTTTTAGTTTAAATGTGTTTGCCATTTGTTTATCCTAATGCGATTGATAATGCAACAGCATCATCTTCAGGGTTAAATGATAGTTTTGTTTTTGGTATGGTAGCATTTGCTATATCAGCTGCTACAATAGTCCCATCAACAATTTTTGCAGATGTTACTGAGTTATCTGCTGGTACTGATGTTGCACCGCCAATGATATGTCTTACAACAATTGCCGCTCCATTTGCAGGAGTTCCAGTAAACGTAAGTGTTAGATTATTAGTTGTATAAGCTGTAGTTGGTGTTTGAGGAACACCAGCAACTGTAACCCAAAGATTCTTAGGATCAGTTGTAGCTACAGATAACGTAAATGCTTGTGTAACTCCATTACCTGTAAAGGTATCCATTGTAAATACAGATGGAGCAAATTTATTTGTTGTAATCGATCCATCACTTGGAAGACCAGTAACATTAACTGGACCATATACGATTACCGCTTCAGTTCCTGTTGGTACATTACTCGTAAAAGTAATAGTGTTTGGAGAAGAAGCCGAATCAATAGTATAGTGAGTGCTTGGATCTTGAAGAACACCACCAACAAATACAAATGGTGCAAAAGGAGAACCTGTAGTACTAGTTAAATTATAAGCAGAGGTAGATCCATTGCCTGTAAAAATATCTCTTGTATAAGCAGAAGCCGCTAATTTATCGGCCGTAACTGTTCCATCACCAGGTGTTACTGTTGTACCAACTGGAGAAGTACCATGAATTAATATTTGTGCTTGATTAACTGGAGCAGCAGTAAATGTTAATGACGTTCCAGTAATTGTAAAGTGCGTGCCAGGATATTGGATTACACCATCAACAAATACAAATACATCATTTTGACCAGCATAGCCAGCCGTTAATGTAAATGTTGTGGCTGTCCCATCACCAGTAAATGATTCTCTTGATGATTGACCAACACCAACAGCAGCACCAAATTCAAGTGCAGTTCCGCCAGCATTAACCTGAACAACTTTACCTCCTTGACCAGTTAAGGTTGTAGGAGTATCTGCTAATGCAGTAAAGTTTCCTGCAGAAGCAGCAAAGGCTAGATTACCTGAACCATCTGTAGTAAGGACTTGGCCTACGGTACCGTCTACTGTTGGGAATACTAAAGTAGTAGTACTACCCGAAAGTGTGTTTACTTCTAGTCCGTGTTTGACGCGGAATTTTTTATTTGTAGCCATGTTACCTCTGTTTCACTGTCCACAGACTGGTTATACTTTTATTTATATATTTCTGACTTTAGATATTCATAATGTGAAGGCATTTGTTCAACTAAATACTCTAAAT
>CAYREL010000209.1:0-2701 GCA_964423275.1 uncultured Flavobacteriales bacterium
GCAGGATTTAATTTTTGTTGAACCCACATTGATGCACCCATTAAAATTGGCCAAACTCCTATAATCATAAAGCTTGGTGGGTCCCACGGAATTAATCCAAATGCATTAAAAATAGAAGTAGGATCAGCTGCTGATAAATCCTTGATCCAGCCAAAAAATGGCTGATGTCTCATCTCTAAAGAAATAAATAGCATTTTATAAATAGCAAAAAAGAATGGAATTTGAATTAATACCGGCAAACAACCAGATGCAGGATTAATTTTTTCTTTTCTGTATAAAGCCATCATCTCTTGTTGCAGTTTTACTTTGTCATCTTTATGTAGCTCTTTAAGTCTGGTCATTTCAGGTGTAACGGCCTTCATTTTAGCCATTGATCTAAACGAAAAGTTTGCAAGAGGGAAGAACAACGCTCTAATAGCTAAGGTTATTAAAACTATAGCAAACCCAAAGTTTCCAGACAATTTAAATAAGTAATCAATTACAAAAAATAAAGGTTTAGTAAAAAAGTAAAACCAACCCCAATCAATAACTAGATCTAATTTATTTATATTCTGTGTTTTAGCATAAGTGTCAATAGTATCTACTTCTTTTGCAGCTACAAATAATCTAAAATTATTCTCACCTTTTGATAAAGAGTTAATTTTTACAGGATCATTAATTATATAATTAGCTTTAAAAGTTTCGTTGTACTGAAAAGTTGATTTAAAGTTTTTTCCTTTTTTAGGAACTAAAACTGTCATCCAATATTTATCTGTAATTCCTAGCCACCCCTCATTCGTTTCTCTTACGATTTTGTTGTCTTCAACATCATCATAATCATCTTCTTTTAATTCATCATCAAATACACCTATAAAACCCTCATGAGAAATGTAAAAATTTTGAATATCATCTGGAATTTTATTTCTTGTAATCTGGGCATATGGATAAAGTTCTATATTCGCAGAGGAGTTGTTTTGTATTTCTTGAGTGATTCTAAATAAATATTTTTCATCAAGTTCAATTTTTTTTTTAAAAATAATTCCTGCTTTATTATCCCATTTAATTGTTATTGGTGATTTTTCAGTTAATATTTTATTTCCTTCAATTATCCACTGAGAATTTTTTGTGGGCACTGCAACATCATTTCCAACACTAGCCCAACCTGACTCAACGTAAAATCCATTTTCTGACTGCGAAGGATTCAAAAATTCAATATTTTTTTCACCATCTACTTTAAGTTTATGATTCTTAAATGATATATCGTCTATTAACCCACCATCTAATGAAATTGAACCAATAATATTATCATTCTCAATTTTAATTCTATTTGACTTATTTTTAGAGTCTTCTCTAGAAAGTTTTTTTTCTACATTTAGTTGGTTAATAGATGGAGCTTGATTTGAACTTGGTGCAATTGAATTTTCTGTTTTTTGTTCTATTTGGTTATTGGTTGTTAAATTTTGATCATCTTTTTTAGGTGTTTCAAAAAAAGCTCCCCAAAAAAGTAAAACGGACATCGATAGAGCGATTGCCACAAATACATTTTTATTTTCCATTAGAACTTTCTCTTTTAAATCTATTTTGTCCAGGTACAAAGTCTAAACTAGATCCGCCACCTAACAATTTAATAGGGTGGCAAGTCAAAATTCTTTTTATACCAATATAAGAACCTTTTGATAGTCCAAATTGTTTAAGTGACTCAATATAAAATTTTGAACAAGGCGTAAAATATCTACAATTATTTCCTAGCAATGGAGAAAATATATATATATAAATTTTAATAAGATTTATCTTAAATTTAATTAGCAATTTAATCATTTAATTTTTAGTTTGTTAAAATTCTTTTCCATCAAAGGCATTAAAGAACTTTGTTTTTGTATATAAGCATTTGATTTACCGAAAACTATATAAGTATAATCCCTACTAATTGCACCTCTTTTTTTAAGTAGTTTCTGTACAATTGCTTTTAATTTTCTTCTTATTTTGTTTCTTTTAACTGCATTCCCAATTTTTTTTTTCATCACAAAACTAATTAGTAAATCCTCTTTATGCCTTGGTTTGTAAAAGTTTTTTGTTGCAAAAATTGAAAAAAATTCTGAGTGAACTTTTTTTTCTTTTAACGTTTGTTTGAATTGGCTGCTTTTTTTTAAACTCTCAAGCTTAACCATTTTAAATTAAGTTGAGATAGTCTTACGGCCTTTAGCTCTTCTTCTAGCTATTAGCTGCCTTCCAGTTTTAGTCGCCATTCTTGCTCTAAAACCGTGTCTTCTTTTTCTAACTAAATTGCTTGGTTGATAAGTTCTTTTCATAAATATTAAAAGGTATATATTTTAAATGTCGCTAATTGTACAGGTAAAATATGAATAAAAACATAAAGATAATTTTAGGATCTATTTATTTAGTAATTTTAATTATTTTTTTATATTTCCTTTTCTCAAAATTGGATATTTCGAGAATAAACGATTTTTCTTACTATAAATCGATCCAAGCAAATATAGATGGTGCTATTGGAAATAATTTACCATTAAATTTAATTCTTTATTTCATCTTTTCTTTTTTCTGGGTTTTACTGCTGGGTTTTGCTTCACCTATACTACTTGTATCAGGTATTTTGTTTGGTAAATGGATTGGAACTTTTATATCAATTTTTTCAATCTCTATTGGAGCCCTTTGTTTATATATTTTAGCAAATTTTTTCTTCTCAGATTTAATCCATCATATG
>CAYREL010000210.1:0-2698 GCA_964423275.1 uncultured Flavobacteriales bacterium
CTAGAAGATATTTTTATTCAAAAGGCCAACCTAGAAAAAATAGAGTTTTATGTATTAATAATAGTTTTCACGGCAGAACTTTAGCGACAATATTTGCAAGCAACAGTAAAAAAGCGATTGAAGGTTTTGGCCCAAAAGTTGATGGATTCGATCATTTTAATTTTGGAGACCACAAAGGATTAGAAAAAGCAATAACAAGTAGAACTGCTGCAATAATGGTTGAAACTATACTAGGTGAAGGCGGTATAAAAGTTATTCCAGATTACTGTTTAAAAGGTTTAAGAAAACTTTGTAATAAAAAAAAAATATTATTAATATTAGATGAAGTTCAGTGCGGAATTGGAAGAACAGGAAAATTTTTAGCTTACGAACATGCAAAAATAAAACCTGATATTGTTCCCATAGCCAAAGGTATTGGAGGAGGATTTCCAATTGGAGCAGTGCTAGTGAATAAAAAAGTCGCTTCTGGCATGAAGCCAGGAATTCATGGTTCTACATTTGGAGGTAACCCTTTAGCTATGAGCGCTGGAAACGCTGTAATGGATGTCATGTTTAAAAAAGGTTTTTTTGGCAATGTTAAGAAAAATGGAAAATTTTTTTATGATGGTTTAATAAAATTAAAAAAAAAATATCCAAAAATTATTAAAGAAGTAAGAGGGATGGGTTTATTACTTGGTTTAGCTTTGCATAAAGACCAAACTAAATTCATAAAAAAATTACTAGATAACAAATTTTTAACTATAAGAGCTGCTGAAAATGTAGTCAGACTTTTGCCTCCTTTAAATGTTACTAAAAACGAAATTAATTTAGCATTAAAAATTATAGATAATGTATGTAGGAACTTTAAATGAAAAATTTTATTAATATTTCTGATTTATCATCAAATGAACTTAGATCAATTATAGATGAAGCAAAATCAAGAAAAATTAAAAGACAGGGTTTAAATAAATCAGAAGCAGATACGGACAAACCTTTCAAAGGTAAATCAATAGCGATGATTTTTGAAAAACCATCTACAAGAACAAGAATGTCTTTTGATATTGCAGTTAAACAGCTAGGAGGATCTTCAATTATTTTGAATCCAGATGGAATTCACTACGGTAAAGGTGACGAAACATTAAAGGATACTGCTAGAGTATTATCTGAGTATGTTGATATCATTATGTTAAGAACTGCCTCACATAAAAATTTAGAGGAGTTTGGAAAATATTTAAAAATTCCGATAATTAATGGTCTTTCCGACCAAAGTCACCCATGTCAAATTATGTCAGATATTTTAACCTTTGAAGAAACTAAAGGGCTGATCTTGGGAAAAACTATTTCATGGTTAGGAGATGGAAATAATAATATGTCTAATTCTTTGATTGAAGCTGCTGGTAAATTTGGTTTTAACTTAAAAATTGGATGTCCTAAAAAATATGCACCAAATAAAAAAATATTAAACTGGGCTAAGAAGAATAAAGTAAAACTTTTAGTAACAAATAAACCTGAGAAAGCTGCAGAGGGTTCCGACTGTATAATGACTGATAAATGGATTTCAATGAATGATAAAGTAAATAAAAAAGAAAAAAAGAAAAGTTTAAAAAATTATCAAGTTAATAAAAAATTAATGAAAGAAGCAAATTCAGATGCAATTTTTATGCATTGTTTGCCTGTAGGCAGAGGTGAGGAAGTTACTGATGAAATAATTGATGGAAAACAATCAGTAGTTTGGAGACAAGCGCTGAATAGAGTGCATGCTCAAAAAAGTATAATTAATTGGTGTTTAAATTAAGGTGTTGGTTTTGGACTATCACTTTTAGAATTTAGATACAATATTACAGAAGCTCTATCTTTCTCTTTCCTTAGTCCTGCGAAAGCCATTTTAGTTCCTTTAATATAAGCTTGCGGTTTTATTAAATAACTATTCATTTCTTCAAAGCTCCATTGTTTGGCATAAGCGGTCATAGCTTTAGAGTACTTGTAATCAGATACTGAACCAGCTGTTCTACCAATAATACCCCACAAGTTTGGACCAATCATATTTTTTCCACCACTCGCAATCATATGGCATGCGCTACATTTTTTAAAAACCTTCTCTCCATGAGCTAAATCTCCTAAAGCTAACAATTGACCAATATCAACTTTTTTAACAACTTTAGCTTCAGAGGTTAAAGAATTTGAGACTGTAGCTTTTTCCAAACCCTCAATTTTATAAGCGGATTCTTTTGGTTTCTCTACATGAAAGACGATATCAGCGAATTTACCTATACCTATTACAATTAAGGCTGTAAGCAACACTGCTGCAATAATTTTATTTATTTCAAAACTGTCCATAATTTTGATAAATACTCAATTGACGTATAGCACGACTTTGAAAAAAAAAACTTAAAATTACTTAATAATTTTTGCGTCTTTGAGACGCATAACTATGAATAAAATAGCAATAATTATACCTTCTAGACTTGATGCTCAAAGATTACCTGGTAAACCTTTGAAACTTATAAACAACAAAGAGATGATTTTACATGTGTATGAGGCAGCTACTAGTTTAAATATAGGAAATGTTTATGTTGCAACACCTGATCAAAAGATAATTGATGTTGTTAAAAAAATAAAAGGCAATGTAATAAAAACTTCTGACCACCACCAAACAGGCACAGATAGAATATTTGAGGTTTTTAATGACGCTCTTACATATAAACCAGATATTATTATA
>CAYREL010000211.1:0-2696 GCA_964423275.1 uncultured Flavobacteriales bacterium
AGATATCTGATAAGAACCATTAGTAGTTGGAGTTCCACTTATACTAGCACAACCAACAGAATCAAAATGCCAAGTACAAGAAGGTATATCACATTGGTAAGTGAGACCAGGAGGTAAATTAGTTACAGAAGAAAGAATAATAGAGTCAATAAGCTGCCCTGCAAAACTAGAATCTACATTTCCTGCATCTCTAGGGACTTTAAAATAAACAACTTGGTCATAAAACACACCTATATCTCCAGCTGGGAAATTGGTTTGTGGTGTTGGCCAAACTCCAAAAGTGGAATCAGCATAAGTAGGGTCTGGAATACACTGTGAATAAGTAAATGTAAAAGAGAATAGAGAGAAAGTAATGAATAGTAATTTTTTCATGATATGTTTTTTAAAGCAGTTTCTTCATTATCAGTTATATTGAACACTGTGTCTAACTGGGAGATAGAAATAATTTTTTCAACCATAGGATTTAATCCAAAAATATTTAAGGAACCTTCGTTTTCTTTTACTATTCTGTTTCCAACTAACAAAGCACTTAGACCGCTGGAATCACAATATTTAGCTTGGGACAAATCAATTATAAAGTTTATACAACCGTTATTACTATGATGAAGAAATAAAGTTTTAAGCTCTGGAGCAATTAATGAGTCTAGCTTTTCAGAAACACATCTTACAATAGTAATATTTCCTTTGTCTTCTATTTTAAAGTTCAATTTTCAATGATTTTTAACAAAAATAACATAATTCTTCAATTCTAGCTACGATTTATTGATCCAGCTAGAAGATATATAATTGCCATTCTTACCGCAACGCCATTTTCTACTTGATTTAATATTATGGAGTTATCCGAATCTGCTATTTCAGATGTTATTTCTACTCCCCTATTAATCGGACCAGGGTGAAGAATGGTTATTGGCTTTTTAATATTTTGTAATATCTCTTTATTTACTTGAAACTGCTGAGCATACTCTCGTATCGATGGAAAGTACTGAATGTCTTGTCTCTCTAGTTGGATTCTTAATACGTTAGCAACATCACACCACTTTAAAGCTCTTTCCATATCATGAGACACCTCTACCCCCAAATCCTTAATATACTTAGGAATCAAAGTTGTTGGACCACAAACCATTACTTTAGCTCCTAACTTTTGCAATGCAAATATATTGGATAGAGCAACTCTAGAATGTTTAATATCCCCAATTAAAACTACTTTCTTCCCTTCTACCTCACCGAGTTTTTCTTTTATAGAATAACAATCTAATAAAGCCTGGGTTGGATGTTCATGAGTACCGTCTCCGGCATTAATAATAACAGTATTTGTTTTTTCTGCTAAAAACTTTGCAGCACCAGAATGAGGATGCCTCATAACCAGTATATCAACTTTCATTGACAAAATATTATTCGCTGTATCTACTAATGTTTCCCCTTTTTTTAAACTGGAATTACCGGCAGTAAAATTTACAATATCTGCAGAAAGTCGTTTTTCAGCAAGCTCAAAAGACAGCTTTGTTCTTGTGCTATTTTCAAAAAATAAATTAGCAATAGTAATATCTCTTAGAGTTGGAACCTTTTTAATTGGTCTATTTATAACCTCTTTAAAACTATCTGCAGTTTTAAATATAAGATCAATATCAGACTTGGTTAAGTCTTTAATTCCCAGTAAATGTGATACACTTAATTCTTTCATATTTAAATTGGTGAATACAATAATATTTGGTCTTCCCCATGTTCTTCTTCCCAAAAAACAGTTACTTTTTCTTCTTTAATAGTGTCAATAGATTTCCCTATATAATCAGCTCTAATTGGGAGATTTTGAACAAATCTTCTTTCTATTAAAGTTAAAAACTCTACTGACTGAGGTCTTCCAAAAGTCATAACAGCATCTAATGCAGATCTTACAGTTCTTCCTGTAAAAAAAACATCATCAATTAATATCACTCTTTTATTTTCTATAGAAAAATCAATATTTGTGACACTAGGAATTAATGGTTTTTCTTTCCTACCAAAGTCGTCTCTAAAAAAGGTAATATCTAATGAGCCTGTTAGAACTTTATTATGAATAGAATTCTCTAAACAGTTTTTTAATCTATTGCACAAAAAAATACCGTTTGGTTGTAAACCAATTAAAACAGACTCAGAAAAATCGTGGTGGTTCTCAATTAGTTGAGAACAAAGCCTGTTGATGGTTAGAGATACTTGCAGGCTATTTAGAATCTCAGTGGATTTCATTAAAAGTTAAAGATATAACCTATTTAGTAATAAATTAACATCGAATCCAAAAATCTTTGTAATTTATCCTAAATTCATTTACTACAAGAACAAAACTTTTATCAACAAACCATACTCTAAATAATTATAAATGGAAAAATACATACTTTCTATAGATGCAGGTACAAGTAGTTCAAGAGCTTTGATAATTGATAAAAAGGGAAATATTAAAGGTATTTCTCAGTTTGAATTCCCTCAAATATTTCCAGAGGAAGGCTGGGTAGAGCATAATCCCAATGTAATTTGGGAAACACAACTAAAAGCAATTAAAGAAGTTTTAAAAAAAACTAAAATAAGTCCCGAAAGAATACATTCTTTAGGAATCACTAACCAAAGAGAAACAACAGTAATTTGGAATAAAAAAACTGGGGAACCTGTCTACAATGCCATTGTATGGCAAGATAGAAGAACAGCAGAAATATGTAATGATTTAA
>CAYREL010000212.1:0-2685 GCA_964423275.1 uncultured Flavobacteriales bacterium
GAAAAAGATTATTATAAACGAATTTTAGCAGAATGTTTTGTTAATGGTGAGAGCTTATCTGCATACATGGTTAGATCAGGTTACGCTTTTGCATTTAGAAAATACTCTAAAAAATTTATTAAAGATGAGGAATTTGCTAAAGCAAATAAACTTGGTTTGTGGAAAAGCAAGTTTGAATACCCTTGGGACTTAAGATAAAACAAAAATTACCTATAAATATAGCTTTTTATAAGCTTGCTAATGAATTTATTTTATAAGAAATTGACCTCTTATGAGTGTAAAAAATTTTTTATTTAAATTTCCAGATATTTTCAAAAAAAAGTCTCTTGATGCTTTAACAAATACCACTACTGAATTTCCTCAATTAGATTTAGAACAACTTTGTAAAGAGTGGCGACTAGCAGAAATAGGAGAAGAGGACGGTAAAAAAAATATACCATCAGCTTCTACCACAAGCTATGGATCTAAAGAGCAACAAATTATAGTTAGTTTCTCTGGAATTTTGACGGAAAGAAAAAATCAGGCAATATCTTATATCCAAGATTTAGAAAGACAGTTTAGCAACATGAAATTAAGTGAAATGGTTTCTCAACTTAATACGTTTGCAAGAAGTGCCAAGAATGCATTTCAAAAAATTATACAAGAAGCTGATGATATGTTGCACTCATCCAAAGTAAGTTTTGAAAGTTTAACAAAAAAGTATTTGAAATTTAAACAAAATAACCAATTAGAATATGAACCACATTATCCACCAAGTAGAGTTTTATTGTTTTCTATACTTTTTATTGAAGTTTTAGCCGAAACTATTTTGAACTTTAATTTTTTTAAAGATGTTTCTGAAGATTATATTATAGGAGGGGTATATAATGCTTTCCTTTTATCTTTGATAAATGTCGGTATTTTAGGTTGGTTATTTGGTAAAAATTGTTTTTGGTTTAAAAACCACGTCAATAAAACCAAAGCAACTTTAGGATGGACTTCTCTTGGTTTATTTTTAATTCTATCTCTATTGTTAAATTATTTTGTTGCCAATTACAGAGCAATAGCAAATCTAGCTACAAAAAATGAAACAGCTTTTAATTTTAATGAAGTATTTAATAATATGTTCACGCTAAATATCCCTTTATCCCTTAATGATTGGTTTTTATTTTTAATAGGTTTTATTGCAGCTATTATAGCTTTTGTAACATCATATAAAATGGATGATGCATATCCAGGTTATGGAAAAATTCATCGTCAACTTGAAGAAGCAAGAGAAGAATACAATAATACAAAAACTAAAATTGAAGAGGAGTTAGATAAAATCCAAAAAAGTCAAATTAGAGAAGTTTCTAAACTATCTGATGATTTAACTGTAAATCATAATATATCTAAATCAATTATAGCTGATGAAGAAAGTTATTTATCTAAATTAAAAAATAGCCATGGTTATCTTGAAAAAGCCTGCAATGTTTGTTTGCGAGAGTATCAGCAAAATAATGAGTCTGCTCGTACTAAATCTAAACCTAGATACTTTAATAAGTCATTTAAATTTGAAGATAATTTCACATTAGAAAACAATGTAAAAAATAATAAAGAAATCTTAAAAAAAACTTCTCGATATGTAGATCAAATAGGTTCCCATTTAACTAATGCTAAAAGTGAAATCACAACCAATTATGAAAGTGCTATTGACCGTTTTAGAGTAATAGAGAAAAAAAATAAATTAATTTAATGAGTTTTAGAGACAGAAAAAGATCTGGAGATTTAATAGGCTATATCATCATGGGCATTGTTAGTCTTATTTGTATTTCAATTGCTTATTTTTTTTTTAGTAATGAAAGTAAAAAAATTAAGATTGACCCAATTACTTTTTGCCCAAAGGATAAAAAAGAACGGTTTGGAAAAACGGTTGCTTTGCTTGATCTAACTGATCCATTAAATAAAGCACAAAAAGAGTTTTTTTTGAAAGAAATTGAAGCATTAAAAAATATCATTCCTAAACATCATAGTTTAATTTACACTCTTGATGAAGAGCTTGATTTAAATAAAAGCCGAAAGATCACAATGTGTAATCCAGGCACATTAGAAGATATAGAGAGCACATATGATAAAATCTCAATTAATCCAAAAGAAATAAGGATAAAATGGGAAGAGGGATTTTCAGAACAAATTTCTGATACGGTAAATAATATTATATTTCAAAATGCCTCTCAAAATTCGTCTCCTGTTATGGAAATGTTTCAACTAATTGCTTTAAATGAATTTAAAGGATTTAATGGCACTAATAATGAAATAATAATACTTTCAGACATGATTCAAAATACTGATGGGATCTCTATGTATCAAAATAATTTACCTTCTTTTTCAACGTTTAAAAAAAGCGAATATTTCTCTAAGATTAGAACAAATTTGAAAGAAAACGTTTCTATAAAGTTATTAATAATAAAAAGGGATGGCTCAAGAAAAATGCAAGAAGGTAAGTATTTTAGAAACTTTTGGGTACAATTCTTTGTAAATGGAAATAAAGCAGAAGATTTTAAAATTACTTTTGTGGATGGATAATAATGGTAAAAATTAAAAAATCCTTTTTTGATAAATTAGATGACAGTTCAGTCAAATACGCTTTTGGTTTAACTTATTTTGTTGGGGCATTGGTAATCTTTTTTGGACCAAATCTTCCTGGTAAATATACATCAACAATAA
>CAYREL010000213.1:0-2651 GCA_964423275.1 uncultured Flavobacteriales bacterium
AAGTTATAAGTACAATTTTAAGTTCAGCAAAAAAGATAAAAAGAAAAAAAATTCTAATCAAAGTTGGAGACATTAGTTTATTCAAAAGTTTAATTAATGCTCTTGATATGCCTGAAAGATGGAAATTAAGACTAATAAGACACTTTTGGAGACCAAGTTACTTCGAAGAACTTTTGAAAAGATTGGAAAAAAATACAGATATTGATGCAGTCACTTTTGATGCAGATAAAAAAAGATTTTATGAAATGAAAAAATTAGATCAAAATAAAAAAGTGGTTGCTGGAAGATCAATATCAGAAATCTTAAAAAGATTTGATAAAAAGATAAGAGATCCAAGATCTTTTGCTAATGGAAAAAAAATTGTAAAAATTATCACATCTTTTTTAAAAATTAATTGTAAACTTTCAGAACTTGATGAAAAGTTACTGGATTTTGCTAAAAAAAATAATCTAAAAAAAGATATATTTAGAGATTTTAAATCTATTCTTAATCTGAAAAAACTTAATCAAGACATTAATTTCATAGCAAATTTTGGCAGAGATGTAGAATATTATACTGGGATTGTATTTGAAGTATTTTCAGGAAAAAAAGAAATTGCTAGGGGCGGTCGTTATGATGATTTACTTAAAAGCTTGGGTGCTAAAAAGAATATTCCAGCTGTTGGCGCAGCAATTAACTTAAAAAATATATGAAAGATTTAATTACCATTGGTTTACCAAGTAAAGGACGATTAAAAGATAAAGCAATATCATTTTTTAATGATAGAGAACTTAAAATTTTGCAAAGTGAAAAAGAAAGAAATTATTTTGGTACTATCGAAAATAAACCCAACATGAAGATTATTTTTCTTCACGCAAAAGAAATTATTCAAAGATTAGGAGACGGAACTTTAGATATTGGCGTGTCTGGTTTAGATCTCTTAAAAGAGTCTGATAAAAATTTACAGAATAAAATAAATGTTCAAAAAAAACTTGATTTTGGTTATGCTAACCTTGTTATAGCAGTGCCAGATGACTGGATAGATGTTCAGACAATTGCTGATCTTGAAGAGGTATCATTTGATATTAGATTTAAAAGAAATACTAGATTAAGAGTCGCAACAAAATATCCAAATTTAACTAATAATTTTTTAATTTCGAAAGGTGTTACCCAGTATAAACTAATATCAAGTTTAGGAGCTACAGAGACCTATCCTTTTATCGGCTCATCAGAAATTATAACTGATATAACTTCGACTGGTAAAACTTTGCTTGATAACAATTTAAGAATATTAAAGGATGGATTGATTTTAAAATCAACTGCGTGTTTATTTGTCGCAAAAAAAAGAGGTTTAAAGTTAAAGTCTTTCTTAGAAACATTATGTTAATAAAATAAAATAAGGTAAATAAAATTTATTTACCAACTCAATTCATTTTTTTTTAAATCAATAAATTTTCCATTATATTTATTTGCATCCTCTAAAATATTAATTATATTTAGCGCCACTATTTTTGGTTCTAAGATACCACCAGGATTTAATTTAGTTTTTACACTTCCAGGACAAATTGAGAATACATTTACTCCATAATCTCTATTTAAATCAATAGATAGGTTTTTTGAAAATGAATTCATCATACTTTTAGTGCCTTTATATACATAATCTCTTCCCGAGATGTTCTGTTCAGTACTACTATGAAGACTACTAATATTTAAAATTGATTTAAGTGTCTTGTTAGTTGAGTGTTTTAAAACAAGTTCACTTAATTTTAAAATTGATATTGCATTAACATTAGATGCTTTTGAAAAATTTTCATAATCAATTTTACTAAAGTTCTGATTTTCTCCACCCCACACACCAGCATTATTTATAATAATATTAATAGGAATATTTTTTACACAATTTTTTAACTTATCAATATTATCAAGTTGACTTTGATCACATTGGTAAATTTTAAGATTATCACTTTTAAGTTTCAAAAGATTATCATTAGTCTTATTAAAAGTTGCAATAACCAAGTTATTTAACTCTAATAACTTTTTTGTAAGAGATAAGCCAATACCTGAGTTAGCACCAGTTATTATAATATTTTGATTTTTAATTTTGTTTATAGAGTTTGTAGAATCTGAAATAGAAAATTTTCTTTTATAAAGATACTTTTTTAATAATTTTCTTAGCCCCATAAGAATTTATATAATAATTTATACAAAAAAACCCTCAGAAATTTCTTACTGAGGGTTCCAAATTTGTTTAGTGTATGTTTATAGAGTGTTCTGGTTGGGGAACCGTATTACATTCCCATTCCACCCATACCACCCATTCCACCCATACCGCCACCCATTGGAGGCATAGCAGGGCCAGCGTCTTTGTCATCAGGTTTGTCTGCGATCATAGCTTCAGTTGTAATTAACAACCCAGCTATTGAAGCAGCATCTTGCAATGCAGATCTAACAACTTTAGTCGGATCAATAATTCCTTTAGCAAACATGTCTACATATTCTTCGTTTTGGGCATCATAACCCTGAGAAAGTTTTTTACCTTCTATAAGTTTTCCAACAATTACGGACCCATCAACGCCTGCATTCGCAGTAATTTGTCTCACAGGAGCTTGAAGAGCTTTTTTTACAATCTCTACACCAGCTTTTTGATCATCACCTTTTACTTTTACACCGTC
>CAYREL010000214.1:0-2649 GCA_964423275.1 uncultured Flavobacteriales bacterium
ATCTATAAAAGTTGATTCATTTTCCAAAACAATTTTCATTATTTTAAATGTCTGTACATCATATCGCATGTTATGGGTAAAGGGGAAAGTTTTTTTAATTATATTTTTAATGAAATCTAAAACCATTTAATAGATAAATTTAACATTATTCAATAATAGTAAGTTCAGTTCTTCTATTCTTGGCTTTATTGGTAATAGAATTATTTTCTTCTATAGGTCTTGTTTCTCCATATCCTTTAAACGAAAGTCGATTTTGATCAATATTATTTTCTATCAACCAATTTACTACGGATTTTGCTCTGTTAATAGATAATTCTAAGTTAAAATCATCGTCTCCATCACTATCGGTATGACCGCTTATTTGAACTTTCAAATCTGGATTAATTTGCATTAATTTTAAAACTTTATTAAGCTCAACTAAAGAAGATTTTTTAAGACTAGACTTACTCTTTTCAAAGAAAATATTTTCTAAAATAAAAGTTCCTGGTTTTACTTTTTCTAATTCAATTATTAAAAACCCATCCTTAGAAAGACTCAAATTATCTCTATAAATATTTCTAGAATAAAACATATAACCTTCTTTTTCAGCATGTAAAGCAAAATCAATGTTTTTTGGTACGGTAATTAAAAATTCACCATTTCCAGGTTTGGATTGCATTTGAGAAATTAAATTGTCTTTTTCAAGATCTGACAATTCAAAAGATGCTGTCAAAGCTAGTTTGGTCTCTGCATCAATAATTTTCCCTTTTAAATAGGTAATTGGCTGTGGTTTAAATTGATCATTCAAAATAAAGCTATATAAATCTAAATCTCCAAAACCACCTTCTCTGTTGGATGAGAAATAACCTAAATCCCCTTTAGGAGAAATTAATATAGAATTTTCATCTACAAAAGTATTTAAAGGATATCCTAAATTTATGGGCATAGACCAAGAATCGTCTTCTAACTTTCTAGACATATAAATATCTAATCCTCCCATACCGGGATGACCATTGCTTGCAAAATATAGCGTCTTTCCATCGGGGTGTATCTGAACAGATTCTTCTCTGTAAGGCGTATTTATATTGGAAGATATTTTTTTGGGAATAGACCATTGACCATCCTCTGTAATAGTAGTTACGTAAATATCTTGATTATTGGGATTTCTTCTTTGTCGGTCGTAAGTCATTCCTCTAATAAAATAAAGTGTCTTTCCGTCAGAAGAAAAAGATGGCTGGGTTTCCCAATGCTTAGAATTAATTCTTGGTCCTAGATTAACAGGCTTCGACCAGTTTGTTCCATTATTTTGGCTGTAAAACAAATCACAACTTCCATAGCCTTTTCTATCTCCACCGTATTGATAATCGCCTTTTGCTCCAGTTTCACATCCAACAAAAATTATATATTGACCATCCGAGCTAAAAGTTGGAGCCCCTTCATTATATTCACTATTTATGGCATTGCTTACCAAAGAACTATTAGACCAATTGTTATTAGGTGTTTTCTTAGAAACAAAAATTTCTTCTTGTCTTCCACCTAATGCAGACAAATCATTTACTCTTCTTGTAAATAAAAAAGTAGAATCATCAGCAGTAATGGATGGAAAATACTCTGGTAATTCTGAATTTATAGAGCTTCCTAAGTTTATTGGATCAAAATCTACTGGATTTTTAATAGCTTCTATTGCAAATTGACAATTCTCAATCATTTTATCAATTCTTCCCATATATCTTTGATCTGCCAATGGAGAATTCTTATATCTCACAGCATTTTTAAGACATTTTTCATAACTACCTATGGCCATATGCATCCCTGATAAATAAAAATATTCAACTAAAGGAATTATTGGATTTACAGCCATCATTTTTTCTTTGTAAAAAATAGCTGAGTTAATATCCCCCATTTTCACTTTAACTTGTGACAATAATATATATGCTTCTGAAAATGTAGAATCTTTGGCCAAAGATTTTAGAAGATATTCTTCTGCTCCTTTTAGATTTCCTCTCCCATTTAAAGGACTAATATCTTGGTAACATGCTATGGCTTTTTCATAAAGCTTTATTGCTTTCTTATTGTAAGAAGAATAAAGTGCACTTTGACTAGCATAGAAATTCAACAAAAAAAATGAAATAATGACCAATAATAATCTATTCATAATCTAAGATATATTTAAATACTTATGGGACTGAATCGACAATCTCCACCTAGGGTTTTCATCTAAAAATGCAAGAATAAATGGAAGGTTCTTATCTTTTTTTGACCATTCTGGTTGAATATATAAATTGCAATTTTTATTTGTTAATTTTTTTTCATGTTCTAGAGCCCAGTTCAGATCACTTTTTTGAAAAATAATTACTTTCAGTTCATCTGCTGCTTGATAGATTTGAGGAATTGGATCTTTAAATTTCTTTGGGCTAAAACAAACCCAGTCAATATTTTTGGGCAACGGATTGGTTCCTGCTGTTTCAATAGCTGTATAAAATTTTTTTTCTTTGAGTTTGTCTACCAGACCATTTATATTGTGTAGGGTAGGTTCTCCTCCAGTTATAACGGCAAACTTTGCTTTGTAATTTAGAGCTTGACTTACAATACTATTCTCTGAAATACTTGGGTGCAAATCCGAATCCCAGCTTTCTTTTACATCACACCAAAAACAACCTACATCACAGC
>CAYREL010000215.1:0-2648 GCA_964423275.1 uncultured Flavobacteriales bacterium
TGGCGGAATCGATTTATGGTCTTGGGTACATACTCCAAATTCTGCAGACCCTGAAAATGGTCAATGGTATGCTGTTTCAGCTTGGTATGTAGACCCTTCAATTCCTATTTATATTCATGCCGATAACCATCGTTTATTATGGAAGAATGATTATACATTATTAGTAGGCAACGATGGTGGCGTTCAAGTAAGAACAGGTGGGTCTGGCACCAATCAATTTGGATCTGTAATTAATAAAGGTTACAATGTAACTCAATTTTACTCTATGGCTTTTGGAGGAAATGGTTCTGTAATTGCCGGTGCCCAAGATAATGGTACGCAGTACAAAGACAACTCTTTGCCATGGTCTAAGGAATTTGCAGAAGTTTCTGGTGGAGACGGTTTCGAATGTGAAATCTCCTACTTAAATAGTAATGCATTTGTAACTACAGTCTATAATGGTTCTATCTCTAGATCTAGTGATGGAGGAACTACTAGCCAATCCGTTCCTGCACCATGTACGGGAATTGTTGGTGAGAACTGCGGTCCTTTTTACAATGCTATTGCTCTTATGGAAAATCCTGAGGATTTAAATACTAAAGATTCTGTAGAATATGTACCTAGTGAGGATAAATTGAGTGGTGATACTATTACCTATTATAGCAAATCATTTGGTATTCCTATTAAACATGTTCTAACTCAAAACTTAAATATTTACGATACAATGAATATCGTAGGAACAGACACTTTTGTTACTGTTACTGGTGCAGACACTCTTACTCTACCTGACTATGTTCAATCTTATTTTATTACACAAAATGATGCTTCAGTCTACATCACTAGAGATATGATGAGATATACTACTATTCCTGAATGGTGGAGAATTTATAATTTGTCAAGTTCAATAAGAAGTTTTGAAATTTCACATGATATGAACTACGCTTGGTGTGGTTCTTACAATGGAAGTCTTGTTAGAATCACAGGTCTTGGAAATGCTTATTCGAAGCAAGAAGCTGATATTGCTTACAGACCTTCAGCAACTGACACTTTGATAGAAATTGCAACTGGTAATTTTATAACTGGTTCTTTAGTTAATCAAATTAATTTTGCTCAGGATGGAAATCTGTACACAAAACAAAATGGTTCAGAAATTGCATACAAGGTTCACTACGAAAGTGTATCCAATTTTCCAGGAACTATAACCGATATTTCTGTGGATCCCAATAATCCAGACAATGTATGTGTAGTTACATCAGGTACATCAACCAATCATGTTTATTATTCAACAAATGCTACGTCTTCAAACCCATCTTTTAATTCTATTGATGGTGATTTGCCAGATATGCCAGTTTTTGGATGTATTGTTGAAAGAGATCCTACAACTGATGTTATTATAATAGGAACTACATACGGAGTTTTCTCAACCGATAATATTGCTGGATCTAGTACAAATTGGGTCTCTAATAATACAGAGATAGGGACTATTCCAGTTTATGATATTTGCCAACAGTGGAGAGATTGGGAAGATCCTATGGAAGGTGGATACAGACAAGTTAACAATCCTGGAGCTATTTATGCTTGTACTTATGGAAGAGGAGTTTGGAGAGCAGATAATTTGCTTTCATTATCTGAACCAATTGTTCAAAATGAAGTTTCTAAAAATATATCTTCTACTAAAATTTACCCTAACCCTGTAGTTCAAAATGCAAATATTTCATTTGAACTAAATAGCTCTAGTCTTGTAAATATTTCAGTTTATAATTTGAATGGTAGTTTAGTAAAAACATTATATAATAATGTTAGAATGAATAAAGGAAACAATACTTCCCAAATAAATGCCTCTGAACTATCAATGGGTACTTACTTAGTTGTTGTTAAAGCTGGTAAAGAACAAGAAGTAGTCAAATTTATCAAGTACTAATATTTATTAAAATATTATTTAAAAAAGACCCTGATAATCCAGGGTCTTTTTACATTTACAAAAAAAATATAATGAGCAAAGTTAAAATAGGAATAAACGGTTTTGGAAGAATTGGTAGAATGGTTTTAAGATCATGTCTGAAAAGAGATAATATTGAAGTTGTTGCAATCAATGATTTACTAGACATAGAACATTTAGCTTATTTGCTAAAGTACGATTCAGTGCATGGTGTTTGCGATGCAGAAATTTCTGTTAAAAATAATCAATTGTATGTAAATGGAAAGCATATAAGAATTACTGCCGAACGCGATCCCAAACTTCTCAAATGGAATGAAGTTGAAGTAGATGTAGCTGTAGAGTGTACTGGTATATTTACAACTTTGGAACTTGCTCAGTATCATATTGACGGAGGAGCAAGAAAAGTAGCTATTTCTGCACCTTCAAAAGATGCTCCTATGTTTGTAATGGGTGTTAATAATAATGATATTAAACCATCTGATTTAGTTGTTTCTAACGCATCTTGTACAACAAATTGTTTAGCTCCACTAGCTAAAGTATTAAATGATGCATATGGTATAGATGAAGCTTTAATGACTACTGTTCATGCAGCAACTGCTACTCAATTTGTTGTAGACGGTCCATCAAAAAAAGATTATAGAGGAGGAAGAAGCTCCTTGGTTAACATTATACCAGCTTCTACAGGAGCTGCTAAGGCTGTAACCAAGGTTATTCCAAGTCTTGTAGGTAA
>CAYREL010000216.1:0-2640 GCA_964423275.1 uncultured Flavobacteriales bacterium
AAATAGAGTTGGAGGCATCTTCATCTCAATTTTACTTATCGATGGCTTCTTGGACAGAAACCAAAGGTCTAAGCGGATCGTCTTCATTTTTATACCAACACAGCGATGAAGAGAGGCAACATATGTTGAAACTAGTAAAATTTATTAACGAAAGAGGTGGAAAGGCATTGATTCCAGCATTGATTCAGCCGCCTAAGACTTTTAAATCTTTGACCCACGTTTTTGAATCCTTGCTAGAGCATGAGTTAAACGTTACAGAAAGCATAAATAATATTGTAGGACTTTGCCTGGACGAAAAAGATTTTACAACTCATAATTTTATGCAGTGGTACGTTGCAGAGCAATTAGAAGAAGAAGCCTTGGCAAGAACCATCATTGACAGACTTAATATGATAGGCAACGACAAAGCAGGATTGTATCTTTTTGATAGAGATTTAACTAAAGAAATGCCTCAGGAGCCACAACTTTAATATGGTTTATGATTCGTAGAATATTTTTCATATTCCTATCCTTTTTTCTATTTTTTTTTCAAAAACAAGATATAGTTTCTCAATATAGAGATCCTTTTACTGAAAAAAGAAAAGGGATTAATATAAAAAAACGAAATAAAATAGGGCTGATTTATGCTACAAAGTCCTTGTTTTCTAAAAAACAAAAGGACTCATTTGTTAATGTTAAAAAGAGCAATGGTATAATTGGCTTAGAGCACGATCCTTTTAAGTTCAAAGGCAAGAGATTTTACAAACCTACTGGAATAGAGGAGGATAGCTTTACTTCCAAACACAGGAAAATGGCCTACAGTAATAAATACGACAAGGAGAGCTTAAAGAAAAAAGCCATTAAGAGCAGGACTAAATACATGAAAAAAAAGTGAAATAACAATAAAGTTTTTCAAGAGTCTAGAATTCTTTGCTATTTTTGCATTAACTTTATAAAGTGTCTAGCAGATTAAAAATATCGTTTTTATTTGGATTAATTATACTTCTAACTTCTTCAAGTATAGTCTCACAGCCTGATCCTGCAAAAGCATCAAGAATGAAGCTTCAGGGAATATACCTCTATTCATTTGCTAAAAATGTATACTGGCCAAGTGCATATAACACTGGAGATTTCACAATTGGAATTTACGGTAGTAAAGACTTGTTTGACCAACTTAGTGCCAACTTTAAAGGTAAGATGACTGGTAGCCAGAATATAATTTTTGACTTTTATGAATCTACATCTGACATATCTGATTGTCACATGCTCTTTATTGGAAAGGAAGAAACAAATACGATTTCAAAGGTTAAAAAAGTCTTGGACGAAAAAACATTGTTAGTTACAGAGCTTACAGACATATCTAATTCTAGCAGTTCTATGATTAATTTTGTTTATGTACAAAGTAGACTGAAATTCCAACTAAATAAATCTGAAGCTGAAAAAAACAATTTTAAAATTGGTCAAACTTTAACTAAATTAGCTTATTCAACAATATGAGGTTCTTAAAAAACATATTATCAGCTGTTTTGATATTTGGGGTTTTTTCCACCATGTTTTCTCAATCTACCTATTGCCCTGAGAAAATGCTTTTACTGCAAAAGTATCAATCAAAAGCATATGAAAACGCTAAAGGATATATTGATACAGTTTTGTCTCAATGTCCAGATCAGAACCAAGACCCTTACTTTTGGCATGTTTGTGGATTTATAAACTTGGATATATTCAAATTTGTTGAAAACAAAGAGGCTGGGTCAACAACAAAAGCAAAGGCTGCTGACTGTTTTATAAAGTCTATAAATTTAGATGTAGAGAAAAAGTATTTTGATTTAAATAATAAACTGCTAGACTACGTTTCTACTTTTTATTACAATGATGCAGTTAAAATCCTACAAAAGTTTGACGTAAAAAATCAGGACAATGCTATTACCTATTACAATTCATTTAAGAAACTAAAAGGAATAGCTCATCCAGACTATGATTTCAATGAAAAAGAAGTAGATTTTTATTTTGGCATTGGAATGCTTTATAAAATGAGATATGAGAAGGATAAAACCAACAGCAAGAGCTTGTTAGATTCTTGTATAAATTATTTTAATAAATCTTTAGAAATTGATTCAGAACAATATTCTTCTAATTATAATTTAGGTATTATGTACCACAACCTTGGTGTAGATATTATCATGGAAGAATTAGATATTGATGCAGATTTAGAAATGGTTATTTTAATGCAAGAACAAGCAGTTGAATACTTCTCTAAATCACTTCCTTATCTAAAGAAAGTATACCAAATGAAACCTCAAGAAGTTTCTATCGTTCAGGGAATTGCAGCAGTTTATTACAGCTTGAACGACATGGAGAAGCACGTAGAATATATGAATATTCTTAAAGACTTAGAGTCAAATTCAGCAGAATAAATCAATTATAATATTTTGAGATTTACCGTAGGAAAAAAAATAGGTGGAGGATTTAGTGTTGTTGTAATTTTATTACTCGTTGTTTTCTTATATACTTTTTCTGTAGTCAATGTAGCCATTAAATCTAACGACAAGTTCTTAAAAGTCGATCAACCCTCTCTGTTTTTAATCAACCAGTTAAAAGAAGATTTGGCAAAGACCCATACCTATATGCAACAATGGGTTATTGAAGAATCTAGAGCTGATG
>CAYREL010000217.1:0-2631 GCA_964423275.1 uncultured Flavobacteriales bacterium
TTTCTTCATTTAATTTGGTCAAAACTGTTAATTCGTCTTGGTCCTTTTTTATACCAACTTTTCTTCCATTTCTAATAATGGGAATAGGTACTCCTTTTTCAGAACCCATGCCAACGGTACATATAACTACTCCATTTTCACTTGCATCTTCAGCTGCTTCTATTGCCATTTCTTCATGGTCTTCGCCATCAGATATAATCACAATTGCCTTGTTCGTTTTTCTTTCTTCACTAAATGAACTCATACAAAGTTCAATTGCGTTGCCAATATCTGTTCCTTGGGAAGAAATCATATCTGACCCAACACTTTTGAGAAAAAGCTTAGCAACTTGATAATCTGGTGTTAGTGGAAGTTGTTTGTAGGCTTCTCCAGCAAAAACTACAATCCCAACGTGGTCTCCTCTAAGCTCGTTCATCAATTTGCCGATAGCTAATTTTGCAATATCTAGTCTGTTGTAATCTGGTACAAGGTCTTCTGCCATCATACTTTTACTAATATCTAATGCCACCATTATATCTATTCCTTTAGATACTACAGTTCTTTCATTTTCACCATATTGAGGATTTGAAGCAGCAATAATTAGTAGTCCAATTGCAATTCTAAAAGTGAAAAATTTTAAAGAAGACCGATTGTTTGAAAAACCATTAAAAATCTTACTTAAGGTATTTATTTCTGCAAAATTGCTAATCGCCTTTTTTTTCCAAATTTTGTTTCTTACCCATAAAATATTTAAAAGAACAATGATTAATAGCATCCATAAAATATTGGGATGTTCAAATCTAAATTCCTTAACATTCATTATTAAATACTGATAAATAGAAACTGTTGTGATCCAAAAAAGTAACTCTACAATAATCAATCCTATTATTGCACTAGATGTCTTAAAATAATATTTTTTCTTGTTAATGGTCATGAAATACTTGGCATGAAATATTTTGAAATAAAGAATTCAAGTAATAAGAAAATCAATCCTAATAGAATAAAAACATTTGCTTTTTCAGGCAAGTCAATGTCGTATTCAATGGTTTTAATTTTTGCTTTCTCAAGTTCATTAATTTCTTTGTAGACATCTTTTAATTTGTTGTTGTCCGTTGCTCTAAAATATTTACCCCCTGTTTCTAATGCTATAGTTTTAAGCGTTTTTTCATCAATTTCTACGTCTACCAAATCATAAATATATTTCCCGGAAAATGGATCTATTGCAACTGGTGTTTTTGCCTTCCCGTTGGTTCCAACACCAATAGTATAAACTCTAATATTAAATTCTTTAGCTATTTCTGTTGCATTTAATGGATGTATTTTCCCATGTGTATTAACACCATCGGTAAGTAGAATTATTACTTTACTAGGAGCTTCACTTTCTCTAAGTCTATTAATTGCAGTAGCCAATCCCATTCCAATTGCAGTTCCTTGTTCAACAATACCTTGTTCAGCAGATTCTATGAGTTCTATAAGCACATCTCTATCGGATGTTAATGGACATTGAGTGTAAGATTCACCCTCAAAAATAACCAATCCTACCCTGTCGTTTTTTCTGTCTTTTACAAATTCTTTTGCCAAATCTTTAGACGCTTCAAATCTGTTTGGAGAGAAATCTTTTGCGAGCATACTTCCAGAAGCATCCATAGAAATAATTATATCAATACCTTCTTTAAATAGTTCAGTTTCTGAATGTGCTTCCATCGCAATTTGTGGTCTGGCCATTGCTACTATGATTAAGCTTATTCCAATAAGTTTGGCAAAAAAACTAAAATGTGGAACTAATGGGGTCCACTTATTAGAAATTCCCTCAAAAAAATCAATACTTGATATTTTAAGAGGTTCATTTTTTTTAGAATACATCCAATAATAAACTCCAATAGATACTGGGATAAATAATAGCAACCACAGAGCCCATGGATCATTAAATTGATATTTCCCCATCCAACTATTCATTTTCAAGAGTTTTGTTTGAATCTATTGAAATAAGGTCTAATCTTTGATTATTTATAAGTTCTCTTATTATCTCAAGAGAATGAATATTGTCTTTTTGTAAAGGATTGAATTTGGCAAATTTCACACCGTCAGAAATCTCGAAAAAACGAGACAATTCAGTAGGGTATTTGTTGGGTATTTCAGACCATTTTAAACTTTCTATTATCTCTCCACTTGTCTTTTCAAAAGTTTGGATGGAGTATCTGTACTCTAAAAATTGCCAGAGAACATTAGAAAGTTCACTGTAATACTTCTTAAAACGTCCATTTTCCCAATATTTCTTTTCTTCTATATTTTTTAAAGATTCTAATAAAGTAATTTCTAGTGGAATACTTGGAATAGAAATAGAATTGATTTTCTTTTTGTAAAATTTTTGGTAAAGATATATTCCTGTAGGAATAAAAATCAAAATTACCAATATCCACCAACCATATTTTTTAATAAAATGAATTAGATATTCATACCATGCAATTGATACTTCTTTAATAGGTTTGATATTTTTTATAAATGCTTTTTCATCAATTTTATCCAGTTCTATTGTGATTTCTAAAGAGTTAGAAAACAATTTATTAGAGTTGAAAAAAGCAATACTTGGAGGGAAAGTATAGCTTCCAGTATCAAAATTTGCAATGGTAAAATCCTGAGTAAATGAAACAA
>CAYREL010000218.1:0-2629 GCA_964423275.1 uncultured Flavobacteriales bacterium
GAGGTAAAATAAAAATTAATCATATTGATGGAAAAAAAGAAATAAGAATAGATGCCCGTTTAGTTGATTCCGAACTATCTGGACAAGTAAATTCTCAAATTAAAAGGGATGTTCTTCCGAAACTACTGTCTATGTTTCCAAATGTTAATTACCAAATAAAAGGACAAGCAGAAAGAGCGCAAGATTCTGGTGAAAGGCTGGGAATAGCGTTTTTAATAAGTATTATCTTAATAATGATGACTATTTCTTTAAACTTCAAATCCTTCTATCAAAGTAGATTAATTCTTATGGTAGTTCCAGTTGGAGTCTTCAGCGCATTATTGGGTCATGGCATAGTTGGAAAACCTTTCTCCACTTTAAGTGTATGGGGGGTTGTTGCACTTGTTGGAATTTTGGTTAACGATGCAGTAGTAATGTTAGATCAGTTTAATAAGAATTTAGCAATGGGAATGCCCATAAAAGAAGCTGTGTTAAAAGCTGGAGTTTCAAGATTTAGAGCGATTACATTAACTACCATTACAACAGTTGCAGGCCTATATCCTTTAATTTTAGAAACTAGTTTCCAAGCCCAATTTTTAATACCTATGGCTATTTCGGTAGCTTATGGTGTACTATTTGGAACAATTATATTATTGCTTTATTTTCCTCCTCTAATATTGTATTTCAACGATATTAAAAGAACTAGAAAGTGGATATGGGAAGGTGGAGAAACAGCTCCTGAATGGAATGAAGTAGAACCAGTTTTAGAAAATCAAAAAAGAATTCAAGAATTTGATGAAAAAGATCATTAGTATATTATTTTTTTTTCCTCTTATATTTTTCTCTCAGGATTCATTAAGCTTAAGTAAAGCTATAGAAATTGGTCTAGAGAAAAACTACGACATAAGACTTACCATAAAGAATGTTGAAATAAATAAAATATTTAATAGTTGGGGAGAAGCTGGGAGATTACCACAAATTAATATTAACGCTGGACAAAATAATTCCATATCGGATCAAAGAAATAATCCCATATCGTTCGCTCCATATCTTTTTCTATCCAACGATGTAAGTGGTGGATTAGCTATGAACTGGACTATTTTTAATGGATTTGCTGTAAGAGCTAACAAAACAAAATTAGAGCAATTAGAACTTCAAAGTGAGAATACTGCAACTCTTGCTATAGAAAATACCATTCATGGAATAATTCTTGCATATTACCAAGCTAAAATACAAAAGGAGCAACTAACTCTTTTAAATAATGTAATGACTCTCAGCAAAGAAAAATTTAATCAGCAACAAGTTAAGAGCGATTTGGGTATTGGTGTGAAGTTTGATTTATTACAATTTGAAGGGAATTTATATACAGATAGTTCTAACAAAATTCTTCAAAATTTAGCACAAAGAAACGCAGTAAGAAACTTAAACTTAATAATGGGTGAAGATGTGGGTAAAGAGTGGGATTTAACTTCTGAGATTAAGCCTGACTTAAATATAAAAGACTTAAGTACTCTAAAAAAAGAAATGCTTTCTAACAATACCAACATAAAAAATCAATATATAAATATAGCATTAACCCAGCAGGATATTTCTCTTGCAAAATCTCAATTTTTTCCAGTAGTAAGTTTCAATTCTGGATTGAATTCAAGTATAGGAGTTTTGAATACCAACGACGTTAATTCACCTATATCCAATGCGCAAAGTAAAAATCTAAACTATTACGGGAATTTTACTCTAAATTTCAAACTCTACGATGGAGGAAAAGTTAGGAGAGGAATTAAGGCTCTAGAATTACAAAACGAAGCGGATCAGCTAAGAACTTCCCAAATGACAGATCAGCTTGATTTTGAATTAACCAATGTATATGAACTCTATCTAACAAGACTTCAAATATTTGAACTAACTAAAAAAGCATTTTTTGTTTCTAAAGACAATATGGATATAGCAAAACTAAAAGAAGAAAGTGGATTGATTAATTCATTTAATTTTAGGGACATACAAATGGCTTATTTATCTGCAGGTGTTGCTTTGTACCAAGCAAGTTATGACTTACTAGAATCTAATGCTACCCTACTTAAAATGACTGGAAAAATTATCCAGAATAATTAAAAAAATTTAATACAATAGTATGCATGCATACTAAATTTTTATATATTTAGTAAATGAAATCAACCGAAACAGCAGATTTTCATATAAGATGGTCTTGGTACAATATATCTAGAATGTATAATACACAAGCAAATGAGTTTGGTGGAACAATGGCTATTGGATACACTTTATTAAATATTGATAAAGATGGAACACCGTCTATGAAGCTAGGTCCAAAAATGGGAATGGAACCAAGAAGCTTAACTAGAATGATAAAATCTCTAGAAGAAAAAGGTTGGATAGAAAAGAGGATGGACAATAGCGATAAGAGAATGGTAAATATTCACCTTACTGAAACTGGAAAAAAAATGAGAAATCTTTCAAGGAGTTCAGTAATAAAATTCAACAAGACGGTTCAAGAAAAAATTAACAACAGCGAATTAAAAACATGTTTTAAGGTTTTAGGTGAAATAAACCAACTTATAGACAACAATAAAATATTTTAAAAATGATTAAAAACATAAAAAAAGTAGCTGTATTAGGTTCTGGAATTATGGGTTCG
>CAYREL010000219.1:0-2606 GCA_964423275.1 uncultured Flavobacteriales bacterium
ATAACAATAATTTAAAAGGCTATTTAGAAGGTTATTTTATTCGAGTTGGTGAAAACGGGTCGTTGGATAAACTAAAACTTTACAGACAAGATGGACTAACTACAACATTGTTGGGCTCAAGTATTCACACTTCTTTTGGAGTAAATCCAGAATTTAGAGTTAGGGTAAATCGAGATATCAACGGAAATTGGGAAGTTCTTAGTGATTCTACAGGAGGAAATAATTTTATTTATGAATTAGGAGTCAGCGATAACAACCATACTTTCTCCACTTTTTCTGGCCTTTGGTGTAAGCATACTTCTTCAAATAATGATAATTTCTTTTTTGACGATATTAATATTTCCGGGAGTGTAATAGTGGATAGTCTCTCACCATATGTTGAAGCAGCAATTGTAACTGGAAAAAATTCTATTGAGCTACAATTCTCTGAACCTTTGAACCAAACTGTCTTAGATGTAAATAATTATAATTTAATGAGTAGTAATCTACCAAATCCGAGTTCAATTAACACTACATTATCTGGATATGATTTAATTTTTCAAGACTCTTTTTTCGGAAATCAAACCTTAGAACTTACAATATCAAATATTGAAGATTTATCTGGAAATAAAATGTTTGACACTTTACAAATACTAGTTCCTGATACTGCCCAAGCTGGAGAAGTTTTAATAAATGAAGTATTATTTGACCCGCTTTCTGGTGGTTCTGATTATGTGGAAATAGTCAATAATAGCAATAAGTCTTTCGATATTTATAAATATTTCATAGCTGATTTTGACAATGGGATATCTAACCTAAAGCAAATAGACCAACATTTTATTTTAAGCCCGGGAAATTTTGTACTATTATCAGAAGATTCATCGCAGATATTAAGTGATTATCCAACCAACAATCCTGCTGCATTTATTCAGATGGACATTCCTAGCTATCCAAATGATTCTGCTACTATTTATATCCTAAGTCCAGACTCAATAGTTTTAAATAAATTTAGTTATACTGACGATATGCACTTTGAATTAATCAAAGAGCCAGAGGGTGTTTCTTTAGAAAGAATTTTAATAAACAGCAATAATTCAAATGCAAATTTAACTTGGCACAGTGCAGCTGAAAATGTAGGCTGGGGAACACCAGGAGTTGCTAATTCTCAATATCTTCCTAGCATGTCTAATTCGGATTTCAGTGCAATAAATGAGGTTTTTTCTCCCGATAGTGATGGCTACCAAGATATTGCAGTTTTCACCTATAATTTGCCAACAATTGGAATGGTTGGAAATGCAGTAATTTACGATAATCGAGGAAGGTTAATCAAACAGGTTTTAAATAACGAGCTTTTAAGTGCCAGCGGTGAATTTTCTTGGGACGGCATTAACGAATATGGCCAAAAAGCATCTGTTGGAATTTATTTGGTATATTTTGAATGCTTCTCCAATGATGGCCAAATCATTAAGTATAAAGCGACTGTAACTTTAAAAACTAGGTTTTAATATTACACTTCGTAAATAAGTTTATTCAAAAACTAATTGCAATGTTAATTTTTGGATATTTGTTTCCAATTGAAAATGACTGTAGAAGATATTAAAAAGCCTGTCAAAGAGGAGATGGCTCTATTTGAAAAAAAATTCAAATCTGCCATGAAGAGCGATGTTGCTCTTTTAGATAAAATAACACATTACATTATAAAGAGAAAAGGGAAACAATTAAGACCATTATTTGTCTTTCTTACAGCAAAAATGTTTGGTCCTGTCCAAGAAGGAACATATACAGCTGCATCTTTAATTGAATTACTCCATACAGCTACACTAGTTCATGATGACGTGGTAGACGATGCATTTGAAAGAAGAGGGTTTTTATCCATAAATGCTCTTTGGAAAAATAAAATTGCTGTATTAGTAGGCGATTTTTTACTATCACAAGGGCTTCTTCTAACCACATCTGAAAACAGAATAGACTTATTGAATATAGTTACTAAAGCTGTCAAGTCAATGTCTGAAGGGGAGCTGCTTCAAATGGAAAAGTCAAGGAAAATGGACATCACAGAAGATGTTTACTATAAGATAATTGAACAAAAAACAGCTTCATTAGTTGCTGCATGTTGTGGAACTGGGGCTTGTTCTGTTACCGATAATCAAGACATTATTGCAACTATGGAGAAAGTAGGAGTTTATGTGGGAATGGCCTTCCAAATAAAAGACGATATTTTTGATTATGGATTTTCAAAAGATATAGGAAAACCTACAGGAATAGATATTAAGGAAAGAAAGCTGACTCTTCCTCTAATTCACGTACTTCAAAAAGTGGATAAGAAAAGCAAAAGAATGATCGTTAACACCATTAAAAAAGATAAACAAGACCCGGTAAAAATCAATAAAATCATTTCTATTGTTATCGAAAATGGTGGAATTCAATATGCAGAAAATAAAATGCATGAGTATAAAAATCTTGCCTTAAAAGAGCTAGATCAATTACCCAATTCCCCGGCCAAAGAATCTTTTATTGGATTAATTCACTATTCAATAAACAGAAAAAAATAAAGATTGTTTATTTTTGAATTATATGTCGAATGAGATTTCTAAAAATTTAAAAGAACAGATATCGCTTTTGGAAAA
>CAYREL010000220.1:0-2594 GCA_964423275.1 uncultured Flavobacteriales bacterium
TCAATTTTTTGCAATAATTCATGCCCTTTTCTACTAAAAGGTTGAAAATCTCCAACTTTATCCCCTTTAAATGACTTAATATCAGCCCCAGCTATAAAGTCTTTTTTGCCACTTATTAAAACTGCGCCAATAACATCTTTATTATTTTCGACTTCTTCAAATACATTTTCAAAATCTCCAATTAAACTTGGAGATACAATATTCATTTTGTCTTTTTGAGAGTCTATCCAAATTGTAGCTATTCCCTCCTCAATTTCTAACCTAAAAAGATCTGTTTTCATCCTTCTTCGTATTTTTTTATAACCATAGCATGTCCGTGTGCACCAGCCGCACAAGCAGATAACATAGCATATTTACCATTTTCTTCAATTAATCTGTTTGCAGCAGTGGTTAAAAGCCTTGCACCTGTAGCTCCAAAAGGATGACCAATAGAAAGCGATCCTCCCCAATTATTAACTTTATCTAGCTCAATTTTTCCAACTGCTTTTTCTCTATTTAGTCGAGATTTACAAAACTCCTCATCATTCAAACATTTTAAGTTGGTAAGTACTTGTCCAGCAAAAGCTTCGTGAATTTCAAATACATCTATATCTTTCAAATTCAATTTTGTTTTTTTGAGTACTTTACTCATAGCAAAAGCTGGGCCTAGCAATAATTCATCTTCTAACCTTTGACCAGTAAAACAATAATCTATAATTTCTGCTTTTGGCATTAAATTTAGCTCCTTCGCTTTAGCTTCTGTCATAAGCAAGCATACTGCACCACCGTCACTTAAAAAGGAAGAATTGGCAGCAGTTAATGTTCCGTGTTTTTTATCAAATGCTGGTCTGAGTTTTGCCAGCTTTTCAGGTTTTGACCCACTTCTTATTCCATTGTCTTTCTGAATCATCTTAAATTTTGGATCTACCTGAACCGCAACAACCTCGTTTGCATGATGGCCATCCTGCCACGCTTTCTCCGCATTGTCATGAGATCTAATGGCAAATAAATCTTGTTCTTCTCTTGGAATTTGATGTTTGGCCACCATAATATCGCAGTCTTCTCCCATTGTTTTCTCAGTAGTATATTCTGAAATAGAAGGAACTTCTGGTAAGAAATCTTTTAATTTAAAACCTAGTACATATTTGACCATATCTAAAGTGGATCTTATTTTAGTTCCCTTCATCAATTTGGTTCTCATATGCTTTTTATAGCCAATTGGAGTTTCGGAAGCGCTATCTGCTCCTCCTGCTATAACTACTGAAGATTGTCCAGTTGCAATCTCTCCAATTGCTGTGGCAATTGCTCTATTGGCAGAAATACATGCTTGACTTACAGTATGACAGGGGGTAGAGTAGGGTATACCAGCAGTTAAGGCAGCTTCTCTAGCTAGATTACTTGTTTTAAGGGTAGAAATAACACATCCCATTATAACACTATCTACTTCCTTTGGATCAATTCCTGTTTTATTAATTAAGCCTTTAATAGATAACTGACCTAATTCGTAAGTCATGGTGTTTAAAAAATCGGTTTCAGACCTTAAAAAAGGAGTTCTACAACCATCTACGAGTACAATTTTTTCTTTCATGAGATACTTTATTTTAGAAATTTATAAAAATTCTATGCATGCATTCATTAAAATAAACTTTTTTAAGATTATTTAACCAATTCTTTTTAAAAAAACATCTTTGACCCCTTAATATACAATGCAATGAGAAATAAATTACTATTTTGTAACCAATGAATAATTACGAAAAAATTGCCAAAGGAATCGTAGTAAATAGAATTCGATCTTCTTGGATTGAGATTTTTAAATTTTACAACGAACAAACCTCCAAAGAAATAGGTACTCTTTCAACAGCTTTTGTTCTTATGACCATCAATGAAAAATTTGGCACCCAAGTGACTAAAATTGCTCCAAGAATGGGCATGGAGCCCAACAGTTTATCTAGGTTGCTAAAATCTTTGGAAGAAAAAGAATTGGTATTCAAAAGAAAGGACACCAAAGACAAAAGAAAAGTATACATATGCCTAACCAAAAATGGACTAAAGCTGAGAAACATAGCTGCTGAGAGATTATTCTCCCTAGAAAAAAGCATTAAAGATAAAATATCACCAACCGATCTTTCTTCTTTTTATAAGGTTACCGATGCTATTTCAGAGATAATAGAAATAGAAAAAACAAAACTGGCTTTATAAAGAATATTCTTTATTTGCTATTAAATACTTTGCGATTTCTCTTCTTAGTAACATTGGGTTTACTTTTTCTTTAATTGCCAAGGATTTAATCACTCTTTTTAAGGAGGAATGTCTTTTAGGGAGACTATCAAAAATAGAAGTTGCACACTGCATAATTTTTGAATTGGCTTCATAAAACTGTAAGTCGCAAATATTTTGCTTCATTTTAAATGCAGCATTTTTACTTTCTTTAGTTTTTAATTTCTCAACTCTTAAATAAGTAGATTCAAGGACATAGATTTCTGCTAATATATCTGCTAAATCCATAATTATTTCTTGCTCATGTTCCAACGCTCTTCCGTACGCATCCGTTGCATATTTGGTAAGAGTAAAAAATAAATATTTAAAATTTTCTAAATATTGAGAACTTGATTTTT
>CAYREL010000221.1:0-2591 GCA_964423275.1 uncultured Flavobacteriales bacterium
CAAATATTTACCATTGCGGTGATGTTATGTATGACAATAGTCTGTACTTTTCTAAGCTTAGCGATGAAAATTCAGATATTTTAGAAAAATTAAATCTACGAAATGAAAAATTCATTTTAGCAACAGTTCATAGAAACGACAATACAGATTCTAAAATTAAATTAACAGATTTATTTGCTGCTTTTTTAGAGATTACCGAAATACATCAGCTAAAAATTATTCTTCCTTTGCACCCAAGGACTTCTAAAATGATGGAGCAGCTTTTAGATTCTAAACTTTTAAAGAAAATCCAAGAATCTAATTTACTTACCATTATTAATCCAGCTGGTTTTCTAGATATGATTGCACTAGAGAAAAATGCTGAATTAATAATAACAGATAGCGGAGGAGTTCAAAAAGAGGCTTATTTTTTTAAAAAACCATGTGTTATTTTAAGACCTCAAACAGAGTGGGTAGAAATTGTTGAAACTAAAAGTGCAGTTATTTCAGATACCAACTCTAAGCTAATTTTGGAAGCTACAGAAAAATTCTTATCAAATCCAGATTTAGAGTTCCCTGAAGTTTTTGGTAATGGAAACGCAGCTTCATTTATAGCCAATGAAATGCTTAATCAATTTTCATGATTACAGTATATTCTTCTGTAAAAAGTTCTAGGTTGGAATATGTACTAAATTTTATTTTTAAAAATTTACTAGAAATTGAATTTAAATGGACTCAAGATTCCACAAATTTAGACGGAGTTATACTTAATTATTCAAATGAAATACTTCCATTTCAAAATTATCAAATACAGCCATCAGGATTTCTAGTAGATGGCAATTGGGATTTTAAAAAGTATATTTTTTTAAAAAACAAGTCAAATTATTTTTTCCCTCAAGAAAAAGGCGATCATGATTTTGATATTTTAAGTTCTATTTTTTTTATAATATCTAGAATGGAAGAGTACCATAGTAAGAATTATGATGAGCACCAGAGATTTATTTCTGTTAACTCTAGCCTAGTAAAATTAAATTTAGAACAAAATCCTGTAGTTGATCAGTGGTGTTTTTCACTATTAAGTAAATTAAATACAAAATTTAATGTAGAAATGACTTCCCCGAGAAAGTTCCATCAGTATTCTACTTTTGATATTGACAATGCTTATGCTTTTAAGTATAAGGGTTTCTCGAGGTCTTTAGGTTCGTTTTTTAAAGATTTAATTAATTTAAGATTTTATAAGTTAAAACAAAGACTTGAATTCCTTGCAGGAAAAACTAAAGATCCATATGACAACTATGATTACATTCTTGAATTTTTAAAAACAAATCAATTAAAATCAATCTTTTTCTTTTTATTAGGAGATTATGCGAAGATGGATAAGAATATCGATTACAATCATCCTAATTTAATAAATTTAATACGTTCTATATCCAAGAATCATACAACTGGAATTCACCCATCTTATAAATCATTTAATAATTTTGAAACATTAAAGACGGAAATTTCTAGACTGGATAAAATTACCAGCAAAACAAATATTTCTAGATTCCACTATCTTAAATTCACCCTTCCAAAATCGTATCAGATTTTAATAAAAGCTGGAATTAAGCAGGATTATAGTATGGGTTTTTCAGACAGAATAGGCTTTAGAGCTGGAACCTGTACACCATTTTATTTTTATGATTTAGAGAATGAATGTACCACGGATTTAAAAATATTTCCATTTGCGTATATGGATGGTGTTTTAAATGACAAATTAAAATTTAATCCAGAAAAGTCATCGAAACTAATTTCTAAAATAAAGCACGAAGTGAGAAAAGTTAACGGTCCATTTAATGCTGTTTGGCATAATGAATCTTTAAGTAATAAGGACAGGTGGAAAGGATGGAGATCAGTCTTTGAAACAACTTGGTTAGATTAATCCACTTTTGTTCGTTAAATTCATACCATGAAAGTTTATAATTTTAGTCATTATTCATCTCTTTACAATAAGTTTTTATCGGAGCTTAGAGATGAAAACATTCAAAAAGACAGTATGAGATTCAGAAAGAATCTAGAGCGTTTAGGGGAGATATCTGCCTATGAAATTAGTAAAACTTTACAGGTGAATTCTCAAGTGACTAAAACTCCTCTTGGTACTTCCAAAACTAGTGTTCCATCCGAAAACTTGGTTTTGGCCACTGTTTTGAGAGCTGGGTTGCCACTTCACAATGGATTATTAAAATATTACGACAACGCTGAAAATTGTTTTATTTCTGCATACCGGAAACACACTAGTAAAGAAGAATTTGAAGTGGAGATTCAATATATGGCAAGTCCTAACTTAACCGATAAGATTATTTTGCTTTCAGATCCAATGTTGGCTACTGGAAGATCTATGGTTTTAGCTTATAAGGCGCTTTTAAAAAAAGGTGTTCCTTCAAAAATTCATATTATTTGTGTTATTGGAAGTGAACAAGGGGTTGAATATATTTCCAAAAACTTTCCTGAAGATACTACTCTTTGGATAGGTGCAATTGATTCTAAAATGACAAGTGAGTCTTATATTGTTCCAGGATTAGGAGATGCTGGAGATTTGGCTTTTGGAAAAAAAGAAGATGAATGAGTTGGGA
>CAYREL010000222.1:0-2591 GCA_964423275.1 uncultured Flavobacteriales bacterium
CAGAAGCTGGATGTCCTTTTGGAATTTCAGGAAATAATCTAGAAAAAAGAGGAGACACAAACCATGATAGAGAAGAAACAATTCCTGCTTGTTCGCCGATGTTCATAATCCCCATCCACAGACAAAGAGCACCAGTGAGGTAAATAACCATTTCAAAACCATTTTTTACACTTTGAAAAAGATTTTCTACCAAGAGTTTGAAAATGTCAAAATCATGAAAAATAAATGCTTTTCCACAGGCCATAACCATAGCTATGGCGATTAAAGCCACCCAAATTCTATTTAGTAACATTTATTATTTTTTTAAAATCAGTATTTATTCCGTTAACAAAGTTTTTAATTACATCCACCTTTGGATGACAAGCAAATTTAGATCCTTTGAAAGATGAAATATTCTCACAATTAATATATTCATTGAATTGAATTAAAAATTGCTCGGATATTGGCATATAAGACCAATGCCATTTTTCCATTTTATATCCAGTTCTTTGGGTCTCTTCTTGGTTATCATAAGTCATGTGAAATCCATATTTAAAAGCGTTTTCGACCAACCAATCGAATATTTTTTTTCCTTCTGCTTTTTCGAAGTAACTATTTTCTAAATTGTTTAAATCTATATCTGTTCCCCAGTGGTGTCTTGAAGTTGAAGGCATAGAGCTGTATCTCATAATTTCTTTTACTGCGGAAATACTATCCATTTTTAAGATGTTTTTAGCCCATTTTCTATCCCAAATATATTTTTGATGGTTGAAACTTCTTGTACCGGAAATTATAACAAGTTTTATACCATCTTCAAGTGCAGCATTGTACATTTGATCAAACTTTAGCAATACTTCTTTTCTAAGGTAAATTGTTTTTGAAGAGTATTTAGAACTTACAATACTGAAATTACTGTCTTTTTTATAATCAAATTTGCCAAGTAAAATATTTTTTTCAATTTTTTCAAAATTATTGGCTTTTACAGATTTGGTAATTGTAGAATTGATATTTGGAGCTGTTACAACTAATATATCATTGTTACCATGAGTTTGTAATTCTTGACTTTGAACCACTTTTGCTAAACTTATAGATTCGTTTTCGTTATTGCAAGACAACAAAAAAACAGAAAGAAAACAGACAATTAATTTACTCATTTAACAAGTTATTGTTTTAAGGCAAACACAAAATATTATGACTTTATAAAAGATTTATACAATTTGAAAAGTCAATTCTAATATAGAATTATATTCCTTATAATATTTAAGATAATTGATAAAGTATGTGAATAGATATGTTAATAAAACTAAAACAAAAGTTCTATAAGCGATTAAAGTGTTATAATTTTGATATTAATTCTATTTAGAATCAATATTATGAAAGATATTTTTGACAAAATAAAAAACAATAGAGGGCCCTTGGGACAACATGCTAAAGAATCTCATGGATACTTTACATTCCCTAAGTTAGAAGGAGATATTGCTCCGAGAATGTTTTTTAAAGGTAAAGAAGTACTTACATGGAGTATTAATAATTATCTAGGTTTGTCCAATCACCCAGAAGTTAGAGAAGCAGATGCTGAAGCCTCCAAAAAATGGGGACTTGGCTACCCAATGGGTGCTAGGATGATGTCTGGTCAAACTAGCGAACATGAAAAGTTAGAAAGAGAACTTGCTGACTTTATGGATATGGACGCGTGTTATTTATTGAATTTTGGCTATCAAGGTTGTATGTCTACTATTGAAGCTTTGGTAGATAGAAACGATGTTATAGTTTACGATAGTGAATCTCATGCTTGTATGGTAGATGGTGTTAGACTTCACCAAGGAAAGAGAAAAGTATTTCTTCACAACGACATGGAAAGTTTTGAAAAACAAATGACTGTTGCCACAAAAATAGCTACCCAAACTGGAGGTGGAATATTAGTAGTAACAGAAGGTGTTTTTGGAATGAGTGGTGACCAGGGAAAACTTAAAGAAATAATAGAGTATAGAAAATCTGGAAAGTTCAACTTTCGAATATTTGTAGACGATGCGCATGGGTTTGGAACTCTTGGAGAAAAAGGACAAGGTGCAGGCGAAGAGCAAGGTATTCAAGATGAAATAGATGTTTTATTTGGAACATTTGCAAAATCTATGGCAAGTATAGGAGCATTTGTTTGTAGCACAGATGATGTCATTAATTATTTAGCATACAATATGAGGTCTCAAATATTTGCCAAATCACTTCCAATGCCACTAGTGGTTGGTGGATTAAAAAGGTTAGAATTACTTAAAGCCAAAGAGCAAAAAGACAAGCTCTGGGAAATTGCCAATGCCTTACAAACGGGGCTTAAAAGTTCTGGATTTAATTTGGGTAATACCAATTCCTGCGTAACACCTGTAATGCTAAGTGGAACCTTAGGAGAAGCAACTAAATTAACATTTGATTTGAGAGAAAATTATGGGCTTTTCTGTTCCATTGTCGTTTATCCTGTTGTTCCTAAAGATGTAATTTTATTAAGATTAATTCCAACTGCTTCTCACTCTTTAGAAGATGTTGAATATACCATTAAAACATTTAATAAAATCAAATCGAAATTAGATGCTGGTGAATACCATTCCGATAAGGTATTA
>CAYREL010000223.1:0-2586 GCA_964423275.1 uncultured Flavobacteriales bacterium
AGGAAATAGCGAATTGATTCTTATGGATTACGTCAATGTAGTAGCTCATATTTTTTACAAGGAAACTAGATCTATTTACAACATTGAAGATTTATGGGGAGATGCACCAGTGAAACAATATTTAACATAATTTAATTATAGATGTCAGATAACAAAAACAAAAAAAAAATCAAAGGGAATTTACCAAAGTTTAATTTTTACTGGGTATATGGAATTGTAGCAGTAATTTTGATTTCTATCAACCTTTTCAACCCAGTAAATACTGGCATATTGAAAACTAACTATTCAGAGTTTAAATCTTTTGTTGAAAACAAACAAGTAAGAAAAATCGAAGTTATAAATAAAAAAGAAGCAAGAGTTTATATCTCTACTGACCAATTAGATCAACCCCCACACAAAGACAAAAATATTCCAAAAAAGAGTGTATTTGGAGGTCCAAACAATGGTCCGCATTATGTTTTTAACATTCCAAATAACGAAAGCTTTTCGTCTTATTTAGAAGAGGCACAAAAAGAATATGCGAGAAAAAATCAAACCCTAATGTACGATTATGTCGAGGAAGATAATTTTGGCAAAGATATTTTAGGATGGATTATATTCTTTGGAATTATGATTGCTGTTTGGTCATTTATTATGAAAAGAGTTTCTGGAGGCGGAGGCGGTGCAGGAGGACAAATTTTTAATATTGGAAAGTCGAAAGCTCAAATGTTTGGCCAAGGTAAATCTACAAACGTAACTTTCGATAATGTTGCTGGTCTTGAAGAGGCTAAAGAAGAAGTAAAAGAGATTGTTGATTTTTTAAAAACTCCTAAAAAATATACTGCTTTAGGGGCAAAAATACCTAAAGGTGCACTTTTAGTAGGTCCTCCAGGTACAGGTAAAACTTTAATAGCAAAAGCTGTAGCTGGAGAAGCAAAAGTTCCTTTTTTCTCACTTTCAGGTTCAGATTTTGTCGAAATGTTTGTGGGTGTAGGAGCTTCTAGAGTTAGAGATCTTTTCAAACAAGCAAAAGAGAAAGCACCATGTATAATTTTCATAGATGAGATTGACGCAATTGGAAGAGCAAGAGGTAAAAACCCAAATATGGGCTCAAACGATGAGAGAGAGAATACACTAAACCAATTATTAACCGAGATGGATGGTTTTGGAACTAACTCAGGGGTAATTATTTTAGCCGCAACTAATAGAGCAGATGTTTTAGATCGTGCACTTATGAGAGCTGGAAGGTTTGACCGACAAATTTATGTCGACATGCCAGATTTAAACGAAAGAAAAGAAATATTTGATGTCCATTTAAAGCCCCTTAAATTGGAGAAAAAATTAGATAAAGACTTTCTAGCTAGACAAACTCCTGGTTTCAGTGGTGCGGATATTGCCAATATATGTAACGAAGCTGCTCTTATAGCAGCAAGAAAGAAAAAGACAAGTGTCCAAAAGCAAGACTTTTTAGACGCAGTAGATAGAATTATTGGTGGATTAGAAAAAAAGAATAAAATAATCACAAAGCAAGAAAAGAAAACAATTGCATACCACGAATCTGGTCATGCTACTGTAAGTTGGATGTTAGAGCATGCAAATCCACTTGTCAAGGTAACTATCGTACCAAGAGGGAGAAGTTTAGGAGCAGCTTGGTATTTGCCAGAGGAACGTTCTTTGACAACTACGGAACAGATTTTAGATGAAATGTGTGCTGCTTTAGGTGGAAGAGCTGCGGAAAAAATAATTTTCAATAAAATCTCTACGGGTGCATTAAGTGACTTAGAAAAAGTAACAAAGCAAGCATTAGCTATGGTTACAATTTATGGTTTGGATGAGAAAATTGGAAATGTTTCCTACTATGATTCACAAAACCAAGGCTATGGCTTTACAAAACCTTATTCTGAGGACACTGCTAAAATAATTGACCAAGAAATAAAGAAGATTATTGATACGCAGTATGAAAGAGCAAAAGCTATTCTGAAAAAACATGAAGATAAACTTCATCAATTAGCTAATAAGCTTCTTGAGTCAGAAGTGATTTTTAAAGAAGACTTAGAAACAATTTTTGGTAAAAGGCCATTTGAAAAAGAGGATATCGAAGAAAAGGTTAAAACCACAACAAAAACTTCCAAAAAGACTACGAAAAAAGTAGCTGCAACAAAAAAAACAAGCTCTAAAAAGACCGCCTAATTAATTTTCGGCATTGAAGTTTCTTACTTTTAATTTTATTACTGCAAAATGAGTGAGTTTGTAAAAAGAGTTTTATCTGGAATTTTATATGTCGTTGTTCTATGGTCAGCGACTAGTTATTCCCAAGTCTCTTTTGGTATATTATTTATTATTCTAGGTTTAATTTGTCTTTTCGAGATGATGGTGTTGAGAAAAGGAAAATCTAAAATAATTCCATTCATCTATGTTTTATCACCATTTATCATCGTTCAACTATTTGGATTAACTGACCATAATTATCCACTGAATGAATTTGATTCCTCTCCAATTCTAATTCTATTTGTACTAACTTGGGTTTTTGATTCCTTTGCATATATAATTGGATCAAAATTTGGAAAAAATAGAATTATGCCCAAAATATCCCCTAAGAAATCTTGG
>CAYREL010000224.1:0-2580 GCA_964423275.1 uncultured Flavobacteriales bacterium
AATTTAAATTTATATTAACAGAAGAATCACAACCATTTTGTGCAGTGAAAATATGCTGACCGCTAGGGTTAGATATATTATAAATTTGAGAATTGTATATCAAGGAATCGTTTCCACAAATTAAAGTATCCAAATTGTAGGAAATATCGGGCAATTCGGTAATGGTAATGTTAACTGTAGAATCGCATCCATTTATGGAATTAAGTACCTCCGATCCATTTGGATTATTTCCGTTGTAGGTATTGTTGTTAATTAAAACGGATGAACCATTGCAAATAACAGTATCTAAATTTACATTGTAAGTACTACTTCCAGGGTTGATAGTAATAGAAAAATTAGTATCACAGTTTAAAATATTTAAATCATAAATACTTAGATTGTAATTGCCATCTTTTAAACTATTTATGGTGAAATTATTTGCAGCAATAGCGCTAAAAATAGTTGTCCCATTGGTGTCAATATTGTATAAACTTGTTCCTTGTAAGTTAATAAAAATCTCCCCATCATTCTCGCCCTCACAAGTCTCAGAGTTTATGGTAGTTGAGATGTTTAAATCACAGGACTGGCAAAAGAAAGAAGCTACAAATTGACCAGTTTCAGTACCATTTCCATTTATAAAAATATAGTATGTAACTCCGTTAACTGTCAAAAATGAATATTCAGAAGTATTACCTATCCCACTATTGTCATCGCACCCCACTACAATTAAGCTGTCGCATGTGCCTTGGTAAACATGAATTTGCGTATCAAAATTTGTTTCAGAATTTGATGTTGAAGTAGTTAGAATAGAACCATCTCCAATAAACTCATACCAAACTCCTTTTCCAGGAATTAGGTTAGAACAAGTTGGTGGAGTATTGGTATTGCTAGAAAGTATATTGTTAGAGGTGTCTATGAATCCACAACTTACCGTTTGGGCGTTTCCGCAAGAGTCATTATTTAGATTGGTTGCTATTCCGGACTGAGCAAGCCAATAATAATCGCATAAGTCTCCAGAATATCCATCTATATATATGTAATAGTCCTGTCCAATATTAAGTGGATTGGGTGAAGTGGAGGCATCTGGAATGGTAAAAGTTCCTGTGCTTTGAAAGACTCCAGCTGGATTGTAGCATGCTAGTTCCACCATTTGGTCCTCATTATTACAGTTTCCCTCTAGAATTGCAAATTGAACTCCTTGATCACATCCATTTATAGGATCATAAATTATATTCCAATCCAAAACAATAGTATCGTCAGATGCTGTAAAAACCAACCATGAATCGTTATTTGAATTGCCACAGAAATTATCTGGCCCGTTAGTGTTTCCACCTGTTGAAACAGAATATCCACAATTGGTTGATCCATAAAAAGGGTCCAAAAGATTTAAGCTGGGTGCATTGCATGGCAAATCGCTAGGTGCTGAAATATTAGTGCATGGATTACAAATTGAAAACCCTTGAGAACTATAGCAAGTAGAATCATTAAAGTCAGATATTACTATAGTAGATAACCCAGATAAACCATTGAGCGAATAGGTCCCGTTTTGAACATTGCTAAAATAGACACTATCACTAACAGAAATACTCACAGAGGAGCTACTCCCTGTTGAGGACAAGTTAATAGCAATATCGTAAGTAGAATTGGGTTGACAAATTTTATTGTATGTTGCAACTGGTGGATTACAAATACTAATTGGCGATCTAAAAATCATCACTTCAGTTGCAATGGAGTTGGAAGCACAGTTCTGATCATTAATATGAAGATGTACTTCTCCGCTAAAGGTTGCGGTCCAATTTATGTAAGATGTATTTCCACATCCCATATAATCGTCGTTATAATCTATGAGGATACCTGTTTGACCTCTCAAGGTTAGTTCTGTATCGTAACTAGCCTGAACATTTCCATAAGTTGCACATGTAGAAAACTGATAATTTTCACCTGAAATGACTCCAATTTTTATGATTTCTCCTGCCCAATTATTTGCTGTTGCTGACCACCACTGATTTATTGTTGGAGTTTGTAGTGTAGTTGGAAAAAAGTTAGTTCCATTATTGCATTGAGAATAATGGAATGAAGGAACAGTCGTAATAAATATTATAATTAAATTTTTTTTGATAGTATGTAGAGAAACTCCATTCATAAATCGAATACTTTCTCAATGCTATAATATTTATCAAACCATTTCTCTTTAAAAACTAAGAATTCATTTTGTTTGTCTTGATTTTCACTATTAAACTCGTTTACATATTTTAGAATTGGTTCGTATTGTTTGGCAGTAAGTAATATATATTTTTTGGAGTAAATATTTAGAAATTTGCTTTTTATTTCAGGGACTGAGTCTATATATTTTTCAATATTTTTAGCTGCTTCTATACTTGTTTCTGTGTAAACAAGTCGTATGTTTTCTTGTTGAATTAAATTTTGGCTTATGGCTGTGTTAATTACCAAAAAATAAAATACGAATAATAGAGTTTTCATTTTGTTAATTGTCTTGGCTTATGTTTATAATTTATAAAAATAAATGTTATTAATTGATTTTCAGATAAATTTTAAGGTTAAAACCTATTGTTGAAAATTATTTTAAAAACTTCTGAAAAT
>CAYREL010000225.1:0-2576 GCA_964423275.1 uncultured Flavobacteriales bacterium
TAAATAAGAATAATTGGAAGAATTAGATCCATTACTAGGAAAATAATTTAGTCCTGTAGAATAACAAGAAGTATCGGATAATTCAGAAACAAAAAAAGAAGTATCGTTATAAATTGATTCCGTAATTAATTCTAAACCCGAATGGATTTGATCAAAATCATTTTCATTTATATACCAATTTAAATTATTGTACTCGCTAGTTTTTAAAGAAACTGAATCTCCTAAACATATGAATTCGTCCTCTATGAATGGAGCATCGCTGAGTGTGATGTTAAATGCATTCTGAACAGTTTTTGTGTCTGTTCCGTAATCATTAGTAACAGTTAGAGATGTATTATAGGACCCTAATTGATTAAAATACCTTCTAGCTGTTCTAGTTGTATCGTCTATTATTCCATCTCCATCAAAATCCCATGCCCAAGATTTTGGGACACCCAAAGTAGCATCAGAAAATTGTATTTCCCCCGAACAACTATCTTGTTTTATAATTTCAAAGTCTGCATTTGGAGGAGAAAGGCAAAGCAATGCATTGTATGCGTTTATCCTGCCATCTCCGAGAAGTCCAGCATAGGAAGGATTAATTGCGTCAATATTATCACATGCGCTTTTCATACAGGATATTAATTGTTCATTGGTTGAGTTTGGCGAAAATGATTTCATCAAGCCTAAAAGACCTGCCACCATAGGTGCCGACATAGAGGTTCCGCTTTTTGTCCCATAATTATTGAATGGTATTGTGCTTAGAATAGAGCTTCCTGGTGCAGAAACATCCACTCTAGACCCATAACAAGAAGAACCTCTTTTTGCATCTGATTGGGTGGTATTTGCTACACAAATAACCCCGTTATAGCAAGACGGATATCTTGGGTTAGATGCCAAGTTTTGATTAGAATTCCCAGCAGAAGCAACAACAATACTTCCTTGGTTTTGTGCCATTTGAATAATGTTATAATTAGTATTTGAAAAGCTTGAACTTCCCCAAGAACAATTGATTACATCTGCACCATTCAAAGCTGCATAATAAACACCATCATAAGCATTGTTGATAGTTCCATTGAAATTATTGTCTCTAGTGGCTTTTACTGGCATTATAGAAATTCCAAACCCAACAGAGGCAACTCCTGTGTTATTATTGGTCTGGGCTCCAGCAATTCCAGCTACATGCGTTCCGTGGTCTAGATTGGTATTTGGAGGATTAGGATTGTTATCGTTATCGGCAACATCATATCCGTTGTAGTCATCTACATATCCATTATTGTCATCGTCAATTCCATTGTTTGGAATTTCTAGATTATTGCTCCAGGTGACATTGGTCAAGTCTAGATGATTGATTTCTACAGCATCGTCTACCACTGCAACAACAACGGATGTAGAACCAGTTCCTAAATCCCAAGCATCAAAAGCTTGTATTTTAGTTAAATGCCAACAACTGCTTAAACTAGGATCATTTGGCTGAAAATCCAAAAAATCTAAATATTTAGGCTCTGAATAGTCGATTTCAGAAAAACTTTCCATTCTTTTAATTAGTTTATTTAAATCTGGGTAAGGATCTCTTAATTGCACTAGAAATGTCAAATAGAGCTTGGTAAATTCTTTTTTCTTAGCGAAAGGGTGGCTAATGTTTATTGCTCCTATAGAATCTAAAAAGTCTTTAAAAGGAAATATATCTTGCGGAATATCTAGTGGAGTATCTTCAATTTGCTTCCACGAAAGGTCTGAGAGATTATCTAAAGAATTTAATTTAAAATAGAGCTGATTGGAAGTTGTATTATTTAAAGTCTGCGAAAAATAAACTGAAAAAAGAAAAAGGCATGAAAAAAAAAGTAAATATTTAAAAATGCTATTCATTATTGGATATTTAAATTTTAAAAAATTTCTCCAATTGGATTTCCTGTACATGCGTTGGGAAAAGCTGTTTTCATTATAATAGAATAAGTAGGTGCAATATCTGTTATTTTTACGTTTCTGTAAATTTGTTTAGCATCAATATTGGCGCCATAGAAAAATAAAGGTACATGGGCGTCGTAATTATAGTGGCTGCCATGTGTGGTTCCAGTTTTTGTATACCAGTCTATAAATCCAGGGCTAAGTGTTAAAAAAATATCTCCAGATCTTTTTGAATGAAGCCCATTAATTAACATTTGTATTTTATTAGAATTTAATTCATTTTTCAAGGTTGTTAAGTTGTAAGTATTATCAATATAAGGCTGTCTAATTAACCATTTTTTTGCCTGCAGAAAAACCTCGTTTTCTGTAATATTAAGAGAATCTATTATGGGGAAATTTATATACAGTTGCATGTTGGCATACCTTTTTATTATTTCAGGCACTCCAAAAACTATTTCTAAGTTCTTGTTTAGCTGAGCTAACATTTCTTTAGAGCTAAAAAGCCCCCCTTTTAATTTATTTTTTTCTACTTCTTCTATCGAAGATGTTGCACCATGATCAGATGTTAAAGACAAAACATAATTCTCTATGCCAACTCTTTGGTCTAAAAATTGAATTAAATCTGCTATGTTTTTATCTAATTTTTGGTAAGTATTTTTGATCTGTTCAGAGTCTGGTCCAAACTTATG
>CAYREL010000226.1:0-2064 GCA_964423275.1 uncultured Flavobacteriales bacterium
CAATTGTTGGAAGATATAATCTAAAATCAGATTTAGTTGAGATTGCAAATGCTGGCCATCAACCTGCTTTATTAAAAATTGGTAAAGAATTTAAAGAATTTTCATCAAGCTCTATGCCTTTAGCGGTTACGAAACATAAGGATGAAAGTGTTTATAAATTAGAAAGTTTTAATTTAAATAAAGGAAGAATTTATTGTTTCACTGATGGATTTTCTGAGTGTATGGATGAAAATAAACAAGAGATTGGAATTGATGGGGTCAAAGAATTAATATTAAAACATGAAAATTCCTCTTTAAGAAAAGAGCTAGAAAATGCAACTGAAGAAATTAGGTTAAAAAGTTTAAAAACAGGTACTTTAGAAAAAGGTATTAAAGAAAATAACGATATTTTGGATGATGATTTAACTATTATAGGTGTAGGTAAATAAAAAAATCAAAATGGACACCTATAATCTTAAATTAATTAAGTTTAACTTTATTTTTTAACATAAGATTATATAAGCAAACTAATGAATAAAATTTTTGTTATTTTAATTTCTTTTGTATTTTTAACAGGATGTGCACAAAATGTTGCTCTTTTAGGTCCAGCTTTTTCAATAGTTAAAACTGGAGGAATACAAACAGCACTAGTCACAGAGTCGGTAAACTATGGTGTTAAAAAACAGACAGGCAAAAACGTTAGAGAACATGTTATGCACTCGCTAAATGAAGAGGCTAAAATCCAAGAATGTAAAATTGCTCATAGCAATAGTATGCAAAAAATATTCTTTAATACCTTTGAAGATCTAGATTGCAAAATACCTCAATAAAATAAAATTAGATATTTTTAATCATTTTATTTAAGATAGACTTTAAGCTTAATTTCTGGAAATAATATATTAATCATAATTAAAATTTTAACTAAGTGAAGAAACAATCTAATTTTTTGGCATACATTTTTTTGTTACTGACAGTAACTTTTTGGGCAGGAAATTTTATAGTTGGAAAATTTGCTAGTTTTTATGAAGTGCCACCATTTTCGTTAAATTTTTATCGATGGTTCTTTGCTTGGTTGATTTTAGCTCCGTTTACCATTCCTGAAATTATTAAAAAAAAAGAATACATTATTAATAATTATAAACTTTTTATCATTTTAGGAATTACAAGTATTACGATATTTAATTCAATTGTTTATTACTCTCTAAATTTTACTCAGGTAATTAGTGGTGTCTTGATGATATCAACCATTCCAGTAATGATAATGTTTTTTTCATCTATCTTAAAAATTGAAAAAACTAATACATTTCAAATAATTGGTGTTGTACTTTCATTTGTAGGAGTAATTATAATTATTACTAAAGCAAACTTTGAGATTTTAAAAAATTTAGATTTTAATAAAGGAGATATTACTATGGTTGTAGCAATGTTTTCTTGGGCTTTGTATTCAACATTGTTAAAAAGACAAAAATATGAATTATCACAAATTAGTCTACTTCAAGTTGTAATTTCATTTGGTTTAATTTTCTTAATTCCAGTTTATTTCATTGAATACAAGATAGGTTTTAGAATTAATCTTGATCAACCATTTATTTTGATTTTGTCTTATGTTGTTTTATTTCCAGGCCTTGCTTCTTTTATATTATGGATTAAAGGAATATCTTTAATTGGAGCAAACCGGTCAGGGGTTTTTTTACACTTAATGCCAATACTAAGTGCGATAATGGCAATGATTTTTTTTAATGAAAAATTTATGTTTTATCATATGTTGGGCGCTTGTTTTATTATAACAGGAATTTTATTATCAAATAGAAAAGTTAAAAATGCTTAAAGTTGCAATATTAGATGATTATCAAGACGTTTCTCAAGAGTTTGTGGACTTAAAAAAATTATCAGGAAAATATGAATTTAAAATTTTTAGTGAACCTTTTACAGATGAGGCGGATGCTATTGAGCAACTAGCTGACTTTGAGGCTTTATTAATTATGCGTGAACGAACACCAATTACTAAAAATTTAATCGATAATCTTAATGATCTTAAATATATCATTACCAGTGGCTCAAGAAATAAAGCAATTGATTTAGAAG
>CAYREL010000226.1:2074-2558 GCA_964423275.1 uncultured Flavobacteriales bacterium
GGAACTGAAATTAATTTTAACCCAACTTGTGAATTAACTTGGGCTTTAATTTTAGGCTTATCAAAAAATTTGAAAACAGAAATTGATAATATGTACCAAGGTTACTGGCAGACAACTGTTGGCTTTGAGTTAAAGGGTAAGATTATTGGTTTGATTGGACTTGGAAGAGTAGGCTCACAAGTTGCTAAAATTGCAAACGCTTTTGGCATGCAAGTTATGGCATGGAGTGAAAATTTAGATTTAGATAAATGTAAAGAGTTAAATGTTTTGCCGTGCAGTAAAGAAGATTTAATTACAACATCAGACTATATTTCAATTCATGTTCAAGGAGGAGATCGTTACAAAGATTGCATTACTATCAAAGAATTTGATCAGATGAAAAAAACATCTTTTTTAATTAATACTTCACGTGGACCAATTGTTAATGAGGATGATTTAATAATAGCTTTATCAACAAATTTTATTATGGGTGCAGGAATTGATG
>CAYREL010000227.1:0-2557 GCA_964423275.1 uncultured Flavobacteriales bacterium
ACATTTTTCATTTTCTGGATGCCCAGCATGGCCTTTAACCCATTGGAAAGAAACATTGTGTTTGGGGTAAATCAACAAGAATCTTTTCCATAAATCTATATTTTTTTTTCCCTTAAAGCCTTTTTTTTGCCATTGGAAAACCCATTTTTTTTCTACCGAATCCACCACGTATTTTGAGTCAGAGTAAACAACAACATCACTTTTATTACTTTTTAAATGTTCTAATCCAACGATTACAGCCAGCAGTTCCATTCTATTATTAGTAGTATATCTAAATCCCTGGGAAATCTCTTTATAATGTTTTCCTGCTATTAATACTATACCAAAACCTCCTTTTCCAGGATTTCCTTTAGCAGATCCATCGGTATATAGATTTATTTTCATCCAACTACAGGATTAAGCTCTTCCCCGCATTTTTTACAAAAAATAGCATCATCATCATGATTATCAAACGAACAAGCACTACAATATTTAGTATTTAATGATGTTTTTGAGAGTTCGACTGAAATCATTCCGGTGGGAACTGCTATGATAGAGTATCCTAAAATCATAATAATTGAAGCAAAAAATTGTCCCAAGGGAGTTTGAGGGGCAATATCTCCATATCCTACAGTGGTTAAGGTTACGATAGCCCAATAAATACTTCTAGGAATAGATGTAAACCCATCTTTAGGATCTTCTAACATGTAAATGATAGTTCCCATTAAAACAACAATAGAAAAAACTACAAAAAGAAATACAACAATTCTTTGCTTACTTGCAATAAATGCTTTTTTTAATACAGCTGCTTCCTTTACATATCTTATGAGTTTTAATATTCTAAATATTCTAATCAATCTGATGGTTCTAATACTTTTAATTGAGGAAATATTGTTAGCTCCAATACCAATCCCGATGTAAGAGGGAATAAGTGATAATAAGTCTATTATGCCATAAAAGCTAAATATATATTTCAAGGGGTTTTTTACAGAGAAAATTCTTAGTAGGTATTCTAAAGAAAATAAAATAGTAAATATCCATTCTAAAATTTCAAAAAGCCAAGACCATTCTTCTCTATAGGACTCTACACTTTCCAGCATCACCACAATAACGCTTAGTAAAATCATGACTAATAAAGCAAGATCAAATAACTTCCCCATAGGAGTATCTGCTTCAAATATTATTTCTTGTATTTTTCTTTTAAGCTTATTCATTTAAAAATGAACTTATAATTTTAGGATAATTTAATAATTCTTCGCGACTTATTTTTTTCTTTAGTGAATTTAATGTTTCATTACCATCTACTTCAATCTCATACTGTGCAATTATTTTCCCCTCATCATAATTTTCATTTACATAGTGGAAGGTAATTCCAGTTTTCTTTTCCTTATTACTTAAAACTAATTTGTGAATATTATCTCCATACATTCCTTTTCCACCATATTTTGGCAAAAGAGAAGGGTGAACATTAATTATTTTTCCATTAAACCCTTCAATAAATTTTCTAGGTATTTTTAAAAGGAAGCCGGCTAAAACTACCAAATCAATTTGGTTGCTATTAAGTTCATTTACCAATTCATTTGAGACGGTTAAATCCTCTTTTTTCAATAAAATTCCTGGAATTAGATGTTTTTTCGCATGTAAAATCGCTCCACTATTTTTATTATTAGAATAAATAACTGAAATATTTACGCTTTTATTACCGTTAAAATAGCGGATAATATTTTCAACATTAGTTCCTTTTCCTGAGGCAAACAATGCTATTTTCATGATTAGTTTTTCGAAATATAGACATAGATTGGTATTTAATCAACTTTAGTTGTTGAATAAGTTTAAAGTAAAGAATTTTGTTGAATAAAGGAAAAGTTATTTATTTGCACTGCAAACAATTAAAAAACACAATATGTCAGACGTAAAATCTAAAGTTATATCAATAATAGTTGATAAATTAGGAGTTGACGAAGGAGAAGTAACTAATGAAGCTAGTTTCACTAACGATTTAGGCGCAGATTCCTTAGATACTGTAGAATTAATTATGGAATTCGAAAAAGAATTTAACATTGCTATCCCAGATGAACAAGCTGAGAACATCCAAACTGTTGGTGAAGCAATAAAATATATTGAAGAGAATAAGTAAGTTTCTTATTAAATCTTACCAAGCCTGCATTTATGAATAAAAAACGAGTTGTAATAACTGGTATGGGGGCGCTGACCCCAATTGGTAACTCTGTTGATGAATATTGGAAAAACCTTTTATCTGGTAAAAGTGGTGCCGAGCCTATTACCAAATTCGATGCCAGTCTATTCAAAACTAAGTTTGCCTGTGAGGTTAAAAACTTCGATCCGTTAGATATAATGGACAGAAAAGAAGCTCGTAAAATGGATCCTTTTTCAGCTTATGCACTAGCTACTACACAAGAAGCAATTTTAGATTCTAAATTAGATTTGGAAAAAGTGAACTTGGATAGAGCTGGAGTAGTATGGGGCTCAGGTATTGGAGGAATGTATACATTTCAGGAAGAGTGTTTTAATTTTAAAGATGGAGATGGAACCCCAAGGTTTAACCCATTTTTTGTCC
>CAYREL010000228.1:0-2554 GCA_964423275.1 uncultured Flavobacteriales bacterium
CATATTTAGGACAGATTAATCCTGTTTTTGCTAAATCAAAAATTGACAGAGGGTATCCTAACCCAATTGCAGCACATTTATTGGGTTATATACGAAGAATTGATGAAAATCAATTTAATAATACAAAAGCACAAGGCGATTTTTTCTATACTAAAAATGATTTTATTGGAATTACTGGTCTCGAGAAACAGTATGAGTTACTATTGAGAGGGGAGAGAGGAAATATAAATTATTTAAAAGATTATGCAGGCAATAAAATAGAAACAGTCCATAAAAAACCTCCCAAACCTGGTAGGAGCCTTTACACAACTTTAGATATTAAATTGCAAAAATTAGGAGAAAAATTAATGGCAAATAAAATTGGGTCAATTGTTGCAATTGAGCCATCTAGTGGCGAAGTTTTGGCAATGGTATCTGCCCCAAGCTATAATCCCTCGAGTTTAACTGGAAGAGATTTTTCTGATAATTTCAAGATTTTTAAAAAAAATGATAGTTTAAAACCATTAATTAATAGACCAGTCTACAACGACAAGTATAGACCAGGGTCTATTTTCAAGTTGGTTCAAGCATTAATTGCTTTAGATGATGGAGTAATTTTTCCTGAAACTGGATTTTCGTGTAATAAAAATATTATTGGCTGCCACAACCATGAGAGGCCTAATAACCTAACTAAAGCAATTAAACATAGCTGCAATCCTTATTTTTTTCAAGTTTATAAAAGATTGATAATGAAAGATAATTCAAAAAACGTTTTTCAAACTAGCAGAGAAGGTTTAGAAATTTGGGAGCAAAAGATAAAATCTTTTGGTTTTGGTAATTTACTAGGTATAGACTTGCCAGAAGAAAAAAGTGGTTTTATCCCTGATGTTGATTTTTATGACAAATGGTATGGAAAAAAAAGATGGGCTTTCAGTACTATTTACTCCAATAGTATTGGCGAAGGAGAAATTGGTGTTTCACCAATTCAAATGGCAAATTTAGCTTCTATTATAGCAAATAGAGGATATTATTATACACCTCATGTTATTAAAAAAATAGCAAATGAAAACATACTTAAAAAATTTAAAATTAAGCACAGTACATGTGTAGATAAAAAGCATTTTGAAGTCGTAGTTAAAGCTATGAACGAAGTTGTAAATCAGGGAACAGGTAGAAATGCTAGAATTGATAGTATTGAAGTTTGCGGGAAAACAGGAACTGTTGAAAATAAGACTTTTAATGATCATTCAGTTTTTATTTCATTTGCACCTATGGATAATCCTCAAATTGCAATTGCAGTTTATGTTGAATATGGTACCTGGGGAAGTAAATGGGCTGCTCCAATTGCTAGTTTAATGATGGAATCATACATAAAAGGTTTTCTTACTGAAAAATCTATTGAAAAAGCCAATCAAATTAGCCAGGCTGTTATTTTAAATCCAAATACTGATTTTAAATGAAATATAGAAATCTATCCATTTGGAGAAATATTGACAAGCCACTGCTAATAATGTATTTGTTACTTTCTATAATTGGATATTTTATCATGTATTCAAGTACTTTTAAGGGACTAGATATTCAAAGTGATTTTTGGACTGCAAATTATGGGAAACAACTTATATGGATAATTATCACACTTTTTGCAGGTTTTTTTATTCTTTTATTGGATGGAAGTTTTATCAAAAACACAGCGTATTTCACTCACGGATTTGTTTTGCTTTTATTGATTCTAGTTTTACTAATGCCTCCGATTAAAGGGGCCAGGTCTTGGTTTTATTTTAGCGGATTTTCTATTCAACCATCTGAATTCATTAAGCTAACTTTAAGTTTGTCTATAGCTAAATTATTGAGTGATGTAGGCTCGAGATTTCAAGAATTCAGAACCAAGTTAAAAGCATTTTTTATGATATTTATTCCAGCTTTGTTAATAGCAGTTCAGCCCGACCCAGGAACCATGTTAGTTTTTGCTTGTTTTATTTTTGTTTTGTACAGAGAAGGACTCTCGGGAAATTTCTTGCTAATTGGTCTTTTTACAGTCTTAATTGCTGTAGTAGGGATTTTTCTAAAAGCTTCAAATTCAGTATTTCACCTTGCAGGTAATGCTATATCAGGAAATATATTTTTCGGTCTTATTCTTATTCTTGGTTTTATTTTTTCATTTTTAATTATCAGATATTTTGTTTTACCTAGATATAGAAAGCAAAAAATTCAAAGACTAATAATTATCACTCTTCTTGGACTATCTATATCTGGTGGAATCAATTATGTTTATGATTCTGTTTTTAGTGAAAGACATAGAACTCGTTTTCAGATCATGTTTGGTATCAAAGAGGACAGAAAAGGCGCAGGATATAATATATATCAGGCTCTTTCTGCAGTTGGTTCTGGAGAAGGCTTTGGAAAGGGGTATTTAAAAGGCACCTTAAGTAATGATAAATATAAGCATGTTCCTGAACAAAATACAGATTTTATATTTTGTGTTTTAGCTGAAGAGTGGGGTTTTTCAGGTTCATTTATATTTATTTCATTGTATTTATCTACTTTGATAAGAATGATTCTAATTGCAGAAAGGCAA
>CAYREL010000229.1:0-2552 GCA_964423275.1 uncultured Flavobacteriales bacterium
ATAATAATTATTATCATAAGTTATTTTATAAGTCTAATTGTTTCCTTAAATTTAACTTGTGAATAAATATTTTAGATTTCTTTTATCCCTTGTTCTTATAATTTCTTTCACAGAAGAGATTAAGGCTACACACGTCCCTGGAGGAAATATTACCTACGAAAATATTGGTCCAAATACTTTTGTTGTTACCCTCACTGTTTTTGAAGATTGTGGGACTGCCTTTATGGGAAATACTGCTCAAATGGTTATGGTCTCCAATAGTTGTGGATTATCTTCTCCAAATATTAATTTACCTAACGTAGTCTTTCAAGATGAAGTTTCTCAATTATGTTTGCAAATGATTGGACAAAGTGAATGTAATGGCGGAGGATTTCCCGGTGTATACATGCATGTTTGGAGAGATACAATAACTCTTCCTGGAGGATGCGATAGTTGGGTATTTGCTTGGGATGGATGTTGTAGAAATACGTCTGTCAATGCATCAGGTGGAAGTAACAATTATTACTGGGAAACGGTTCTTAATAGCGTAACTGCACCTACTAATTCTTCACCTGTTATTACTTCGCAACCCATTCCCTATAATTGCAATAACCAACCTGTAATTTATAATTTTGGTGTTTATGAGCCGGATGGTGACTCACTTCACTACTCATTGATCAGCGCAATGACAGGACCTAATGGCAATGTACCTTACAATGCTGGTTACTCAGGTGCTTTTCCAATTAATGGAATAAATATTAATCCAGTTACTGGTGAAATAACTTTTACCCCAACAATTCTTGGAAATTTTGTAGTAGCTGTATTGATAGAAGAATTCGATTCTAATGGAAATTTAGTAGGTAGTATTATACAAGATTTTCAGTTTGAAATTATTTCATGTACCAATATTGGCCCTTCACCACCAAGTGGAGGAATTACTAATTTCTCAGGAACAGCGATTTTAACTGGCCCATTTGATATTCAGGCTTGTGAGGGTGATAGTATTTGTTTTGAGATGGTATTTACAGATAATAATGCTACAGATTCTGTTTATGTAAATTCTAATATTAGTCAGCTATTCCCAGGGGCAACTTTAAGTCAAAATGGTTATTTCTCACCTGTTACTGCTACCTTTTGCATGGCAGTTTTACCTGGAGCAAACCCTTTTAGTACAATTAGTGTTACAGTAAATGACAATGCTTGTCCAATTATAGGAACTACTTCATCAGCTATTGGACTTACAGTAATATCTAGTACCTATGCTGGTCTTGATTTTACAATGTGTCAGGGAGTTGGAACTCCATTGAATGCAACTGGAGGATCTAATTTCAACTGGTCTATTATAACTGGAGATCCTATAAGCATTGGCAATAATTTTTCTTGTAATGGATGTCCCAATCCTATTGCAAACCCTGCTTTTACAACAATTTATAAAGTAGTTAGTAATCTTTCTGGAGGATGTACAAATATTGATACAGTTGAAGTTACAGTTGTTCCAGATTTTAATTATTCTTTGACCCAGTCTGGAAATACTACTTGTCTAAATTCGTCCATTCAGTTTAATGCAGTTCCTTCACCTTCTGGAAATTATTCATATCAATGGGATCCTCCAAATTTTTTAACCAATGCTAACATTGCAGATCCAGAATTTAATTCTTCCATGCCTGGTTTATTTGATTATGAGGTTACGATTACAAGCAATTTAGGATGCGTAAAAAAAGACACATTAAATATTGATGTTTATCCTGCCTATTCTCCTAATATTACTTTATCTGCCAATGATACTAATATTTTATGTGGAGATACTGTTTTTATGAATGTTGCCTTGGGAGGTGGAGTACCAGCTCTTTGTGGTCCAAGTGGTGCAACTTCTTGCAATGCTCCTACTTCTTTTCAAACTTTAGGAACTAATAATGGAACTAACGGACAATTTGCTTATCCTGCTCCCTTTGGACATTATTATAAAAATGCAAAACAACAATATTTATTCAAGGCTTCTGAATTACAAGCTGCGGGGTTCTCCGGAGGTAAAATAACTGAAATTGCTTGGCAGACTGTATCCCAAAATGGAGCTACAAGCAATTTCTATGGATTTACTATTAGAATGGGATGTACCAACCAAAACTCCATTAATTCTTGGCAATCTGGACTATCTACAGTATTTAGTCCCCAGAATATTAACGTAGCTATGGGATGGAACGACTTTCAATTTACCACAGCATATGAATGGGATGGAATATCTAACCTAATTGTAGAAGTGTGCTTTAACAATCTTAACAATGGAACTTATACCTATAATTGGTCTACACCTTATAAGATAACCCCATATAATTCGGCTATATATTACAGAAGTGATTTAACTGCTGCTTGCCCTTTTAGTGGTGCACCAACTGGAGTCGAAAATAAAAGACCAGTAACCAGATTTAAAACTTGTCCTACAATTCCAGACCCAAATAATTTTACATTTCAATGGACTCCACCTTCTTTTATTTCCAGTACCACCGATCAAAACCCTTATGCAATTCCAATGGTAAGTACTTATTATACAGTAGTTGCAACCGATTTAAATGGAG
>CAYREL010000230.1:0-2551 GCA_964423275.1 uncultured Flavobacteriales bacterium
CCTTGTTGAAAAAGAAAGCTAAGGCCAATTTTAAAGTTCTTGGACCAAAACACGGAAAAGACATGAAAGAAATTGCTGGTTTGGTTGGCTCTTGGTCTAGCGAGGAGGTTTCTTTGTTTGAAAAGGAGGGCATGAAAAATATTAGCCTCGGCTCTGGGTCAATTTCTCTAGATAAAGATGATGTAGAAATAATGACTGCTGATGTTCCTGGTTGGGAAATAGCAACCACGGGAAATATTACGGTGGCTTTAGATGTTTCTATTAGTAAAGAGCTGAAGGAAGAGGGATTTGCTCGGGATTTTGTTAACAAAGTTCAAAACCTAAGAAAAGAAACAGATTTAAAGGTGAGTGATTTAATTGTAATTAAAGTTTTATGTAGTCCAGGAGATCAAGAAGCTATTGAAAACAATTTAAATTATATTTGTTCGGAGACTTTAACGAAAAGTTTAGATTTTGTTTCTAAATTAGAGGGAAATGGAATCATTGAAGAAAGCGAGAGTTTTAAGTATTTAATTGAGAAGGTAAAATAATTATAGTCATGACTAAAGAAAAAAACAGATACGGAGATGCTGATCTTGAAGAGTTCAGATCGATAATAGAAAGAAAACTTGGAGAGGCCAGGGAAGACTTATTAATTCTAAAGGGTTCTCTTTCTCATAAAGACGACCACGGGACGGACGACACTGGACGTTCTTTTAATATGATGGAAGATGGTGCAGAAACATTAATGAGAGAAGAAAACGCACAGCTTGCGTCTAGAACAGAAAAGTTTATAACAAACCTAGAGCACGCTCTTGTTAGAATAAACAACAAAACCTACGGTATTTGCAGAAAAACAGGAAAGCTAATTAGTAAAGCAAGACTAAAGCTTGTCCCCCACGCAACGCTTAGCATTGAGGCAAAAAAGGCTGAAAACTAGCTAGTATTGATCAAAAAATATTTTCCATTATTTATTGTTTTAGGGGTTCTTCTTTTGGACCAGTCTCTAAAGTTTTGGGTGAAAACCAACTATAGTTTGGGTGAAAATATTTTTGATATTGGTTTTATTCGTTTTGATTTTGTTGAAAACCCAGGGATGGCTTTCGGGTTGTCCTTTGGCGGGTTAGCAAGCAAGTATGTTCTTGGAATTTTTAGATTGGTTGCTGTTTTTTTTATTGGAAAATATATTGTTGTTCTAATAAAAAATAAAGCCAATAAAGTTTTTATAGTGCTAGTGTGTTTTATTTTTTCTGGTGCCCTTGGAAATATTATTGACAATTTATTTTATGGTCTTATTTTTAGCTCTGGAACCTCTTGGAACAACGAAATAGAGTATTGGGTGGGGTATTCTGGAGTTTCTACTTTTTTTAATGGGGGTTATGGAGGGTTCTTAGAGGGCTGTGTAGTGGATATGATTCATTTGGAAGTTTATTGGCCATCGTGGGTTCCTTTCGGGTTTTCTGAAAAAGAAATTTTTCCTCCCGTTTTTAATGTTGCTGACACTTGCATTTCATCTAGCGTGATTCTAATAATAGTATTTTACAAAAAGCTAGTTAGAAAAGAGGATTTAGATTTTGGCAATATTTTTAAAAACAAGCCTGCTTAAACAACAATATTTACTATTTTTTCTGGAACCACTATTATTTTTTTTGGGAGATTTCCTTCCAAATATTTTAGTGTTTTTTCATTTTTTAGCACCTCTTTTTCTATTTCTTCCTTGCTTATTTTTACAGGTAATTCCAAAATAAATCTCATTTTTCCATTAAAAGAAACTGGGTATTTATGGCTGTTTTCCTCCAAAAATTTAGGGTTGTGTTTAGGGAATTTACCAAAGGAAATACTTTCTTTGTTTCCTAGTTTTTGCCAAAGCTCTTCGCAAATATGAGGAGCATATGGTGAAATTATTAAGCAAAGGTCAGAAAGAATAGCTTTTTTATTGCATTTTAAAGCACTTAGTTCATTGACACAGATCATAAAAATAGACACGGGAGTATTAAAAGAAAAACGCTCTAAATCTTCTTGTGTTTTTTTTATTGCTTTGTGAATAGACTTTAGCTCTTGTTTTGTTGGTTCTTCATCAGAAATATTAAGCTTGTTATTTTCATGGTAAAGTCTCCATAGTTTTTTTAAAAACCCTTCAACGCCTGTTATTCCTTGAACATCCCATGGTTTATGTTGTTCTAACGGCCCTAAAAACATTTCATAACAACGAAGGGTGTCTGCCCCAAACTTTTCTATAAGAGTGTCTGGTGTTTGGACGTTGTATTTGGATTTGGACATTTTTTCTACCTCCCCAGGACAGATAAATTTTTCATTTTCTAAAACAAATTCAGCATTGTTAAATTCCTTTCTTGAGTTTTTAAAAGCTTTCACATTTAGTTCATGTCCATTAACTAGATTTATGTCTACGTGTATTTTGGAAACATGATTTTGTAGGGACTCATAAAGAAGGGTTTGTGTTTTTGTGTTTGCTATATATAGGCTGGTTTTTTTAAGTCTTTCTTTGAACTGTTCTAAAGTTTCTTCCTTTCTTTTGTCAAGGTCTTCTACTATAGACTTTGAAAAATAAATT
>CAYREL010000231.1:0-2547 GCA_964423275.1 uncultured Flavobacteriales bacterium
AGAAACGTAATCAATGTGAGAATATTATAAGATTGAAATTTGTTTTTTTACTTTTGTTCAAAATATTTAAAATTAAGTTTTCTAATATAATATTACTTTGGCTGACATTAATCATTTTTAATTCGTCTGTAAGCGCTCAATTCCAACTTAACGGAGATGCTAGTGTAATAAACTGTAAATGTTACCAACTTACGCCTGATATGGGCAATAAGGCAGGCTCCGTTTGGAATATAAACCAAATCGATTTAAACCAACCTTTTGATTATAGCTTTACTGTGAATTTAGGCTGTAACAACACAAGTCAGTGGGCAGGAGCTGATGGAATGGTTTTTGCACTTCAGCCTTTAAATACCAGTATTGGTTCATCTGGTGGTCAAATGGGTTTGGGTGGTGTTTCCCCATCATTAGGAGTTTATTTAGACACTTATCAAAATACAGCTCATGGAGATATCTTTAACGACCATATTTCGATTAATTTAGATGGGGATGTTATTCATTCCTCTTCCAATAATATTGCAGGGCCTTACGATTTAGGGGAAATTGAAAACTGCATTGCTGAACCATTAAGAATTACTTGGGACCCTGTAGCAACTTTATTAAACATCTATTATAATAATTTTCTTGTTTTAAATTATACTGGTGACATAGTGAATAATGTATTTAATGGCAACTCTATGGTTTTCTGGGGTTTTACAGCCTCAACAGGGGGAGCTAGCAATTTTCACCAATTTTGTATTGATGTTCCTGATTTAATAATTGATAGCTCAAACGTGGTAGTTGAAAGTGAAAAATGTAACCAAGAAAATGGAAGTATTAGTGGAATTAATATTGTCGGAGGGATAAGCCCCTTCAGCTGGACTTGGAATACTCAAAGCTCCTTAACTCTAGATACATTTAACTTAAATGGAGGTAGCTTTTTTCTGGAATTAACAGATGGTATGGGATGTATTGCTAGTCATAACTTTTATATTCCAGACCTTTCAGGACCAGAAATTGACACTTCTTTTGTAGTAATAAAAAATGAAGATTGTGGACAAGAAAACGGAGCTATTTCCAATATTATAGTGACATCTACTGCAGACAGTATACAGTTTTATTGGAACAATTTCTTATCGGATTCTTTAGATATATCCAATCTTATTGCAGATAATTATCAATTGGTTGTCTTAGACAACAATAACTGCAGAGATACCTCCAACTTTCTTCTAATTGATACCAACTATCACAATATATCTATCAACTTTAACTCTACAATAATGGAACCTGATGAACCAATTAATTTTTTACAAAACTCAATAGATTCTTCAATAGTTAATGACTGGTCATTCGGGGACGATTCCACTAGTACAGAATACGAACCTACTCATATTTACAAATATCCAGGAGATTACACAGTCTGTTTAATAGCTGGGAACGAATTTAATTGTTTTGACACCTCTTGTTTGGAAATTACTATTTTCCCTAATGAAATTATTATTCCAAATATTTTTAGTCCTAATAATGACGTAGTCAACGACGAGTTTGTAATTTATGGAATCAATGATTTATTTGATATAAAAATTTACAACCGATGGGGTAATCTAGTATTTGATCAAAATCCGTACGAAAATAATTGGAATGGAGAAAATAGTAATGGGAAAAAATTAAGTGAAGGGCAATACTTTTACATACTTAAAAATGAACAAGAACAAATAAAACTAAATGGAAGTTTAATGCTGATAAGATAAATTAAATATGAGTATCTAACTTTTCAGCCAATTGGTCTTTAGGAACTGCACCTACAACTTTATCTACTAATTCTCCATTTTTAAGAAAAACAATAGTTGGGATATTTCTTACTCCATACTGAGCAGCAATACCACCATGAAGATCAACATTTACTTTTCCAACAATAGCTTTACCATCATATTCTTTAGATAATTCTTCAACAAGAGGACCAACCATGCGGCAAGGACCACACCATTCCGCCCAAAAATCTACCATTACAAGCTTATCTGATTTTAACGCTAAAGATTCGAAATTTTCTTCTGTAAATTCTAATGCCATTTTAAAAATTTTAAATTCCCCGCAAAGATATATATTTTGTTTAAATACGTTGCGAAATAATGATTTTTACTAAAGCTATTTATTGCTTTATTTTTTGAGATAATTTACCATATTTGATTTATTAATAGAATAACCCAAAAAGCCATCTAGCTGACTAATCTCATATATTAACTCATTAGATACATCTGACATAAACTTTCTTGAATTTAAGGTCACATAAGTAGATGATTCAGAATCTAATAGCTCAAAAATAACTTGTTTTTTGCCTTTGTGTTTTTCCATTAATTTTTCTAATTCTTTGACTTGTTCGGCCTTTAAACTTTCGAAATCCCATTTCAAATACAATGACTTAGACAATTTATCACGAATATCGTCTAAAACATCAATTTGCTGAATTCGAAATTCCTTTTGAAATTCGTCTGACTTATAATATTTTGGACGCTGTTGAACCTTTCCTTTTATATGTAAAAAATTACCAGGAACAAGAAAATGCATGAATTT
>CAYREL010000232.1:0-2545 GCA_964423275.1 uncultured Flavobacteriales bacterium
GAATACCTGCCTGTCACGCAGGGGGTCGCGGGTTCGAGTCCCGTCCGGTCCGCATTAGCTCTCCATATTTATGGGGAGCTTTTTTTTATTTTTAACCTTAGAGTTTTAATTTTTAAAATTTGAATTTATATTTATACTTAAATCTATAATATGAGTGAATCTATACCAACGTTTGAAACCCCTCAAAATACTTCATCAAATTTTAACGAAAGACCTGTCTTACTAAAGGTTTTATGTATTCTAAGCTGGATAGGCTCTGGAATGCAAATAATTGTTTCTACTCTTTACTCTCTATTTATTAACGAAACTGTTAAGCAACAAATGTTTAGTCTTCTTCCTAATCAAGAAATGGTAGATATGTACAAAGACATTTTTAATTTAATGGACAAAACTTCCATTTGGTATCTAATACTATACTTAGGGAATGTTGCCTTTGTTTATATGATATGGAATTTTAAGAAAATGGGGTTTTATGGCTACTGCTTAATTCAAGTACTTATTTTATTGATTCCTTACAGTGTGAATCCATTTGATTTTAATCAATTCCTAGTTTCTACCATATTTCCAATAATATTTATCGTCTTATATGGAATGAATTTAAAGCATTTGAGAAATTAGTCTTTGGAACCTAGAAAAGTGTAAGAAAGAATATTTGACCCCATTTGAAGCGCTTTAGTTCTAGTTTCTTCAGAGTCCTTATGAACATCTGAATCTTCCCAACCATCGCTTAAATCACTCTCGTAGTCGTAAAAACATACCAATCTTCCTTCATATATTATTCCAAATCCTGCAGAGGGCTTTTCGTCATGTTGGTGAATTTTAGGCAATCCTTCATTAAAATCAAATTTTTGATGGTATATCGCATGCGAGTAGGGTAGTTCTACAAAATCTAATTCAGGGAATATTTTTTTAATTTCTTTTCTAATGAAAGGATCCAGTCCATAATTGTCCGAGATATGTAAAAACCCACCTGCAATTAAATAATTTCTTAAGTTATTGATCTCTTGCTGATTCAATACAATATTTCCATGACCTGTTAAGTGAACAAATGGATAATTGTACAGCAAATTACTTCCAATTTCTACTTCATCGTAGATAGGGTTAATGTTAGTCCCTATTTCTTTATTGGAAAATTCAATTAGATTAGTCAATGCTGTTGGATTGGCATACCAATCTCCACCACCATTGTATTTTAACAATCCAATTTTATATGTGTAGTATTGGCCAAAGCCAGTAAAAGTATTTGTAACAAGAATTAAAAAAAGAATAAATCTCATATATCCAAATATAATTCCTTATTTAAAATCATCAAATAAGAATTTATAATCCATATTGTATTCAATTTTAGAAAAATCATTTTCTTCATAAAATAAAGGCTTCCCATATTCCATCATTTTCTTTGATTTTGCAGCATCTTTTTCTTTGTAATATTTAGCATATTCCATTATTGCATATCTCAAAAATAATTGCTGAGATTCGGTCATATATTTAAGGCTGAATTTATTTTTTTCACATTCTTCCAGTTTTGGAATACAAAGTTTTAAATATTCTTTAGCGTTGGTTTTGTTTTTCGTAATTGTACAAAGTATCGAATAGAGTAATTTTGCACCAAAATCGTCAGGATCAATATCACAAGTCTTTTTAGTTAGCCCTACAGCTTTAGAGTAGGTTTTGTCTGTTCCTTCTTGTAGATAATTTTCTAGTTCTTCAATTATATTTATTTTAAAGTCGTTTATAAATTCTTCAGCATCTTCTTTAAATAGATATTCTTTATCTTTTTTTCTATATTTCCCAGCATAAGACAAAGCTGTTTTTCTAGCTTTTGGAAATTCCTCAGTGTATTTATGATCTTGACTCATTTCGTAGCTAGCTTTTGATGCAAATAAATAGGGAAGAGGATCTTTTTTAGTTTTATCTTTAATGGTATATTTTAAAGATTTATTGAAACAGTTTTTATAGTCTTCATTTACATACAATACCAATAAATTTTCATAGGTATTCTCAGTCTGAGAAATTACATTATTGCTCAATAGATTAACCATGAAATATAAAATGGTTACTAGTACAAGTTTTGATTTATTTATCATATTATAAGACTTATCAATTTCCATGCCTATCTTTTCAAGTTCTTTATACAGTTTTTCGCATTAAAAGTTTCGTATATCTTCTATAAATAATTTAAAGTTGATAATTTTGTATTATGAAATGGATTGGAAATAGAGTGTCTTATGAAGATCACAAAGATTTTTTCACTATGATAATCTCCTCAAAGACTGACCATTGGAAGATGTTGGTTATGCTTATTTGGCTCCTTATTTGGTTGTCTTGTGGACTAGTAATATTTTATTTTTTATTTTTCACTCAAGAACTTCAAGACCAAAAGATTTATTTCTATACTTTTTTAGTTTTTTGGACCTATTTTCTATATAAAGTAGTGAGAGTATTGATTTGGAGACGATTTGGAATTGAATTTATCAGAATTGATGAAGATAAACTTTCTGTCAAAAAATCACTTTGGGGATATGGAAAAGCAAAAGAATTTATT
>CAYREL010000233.1:0-2543 GCA_964423275.1 uncultured Flavobacteriales bacterium
TTCAGGGATTAATAGCCATGTTTTTATTATATTAGAAATGTAAACAATTAAAATTTAATAATATGGCGTATTCACATACCAATAGTAAAGGTAAAACTTACTACTTACACACTAAAGATGTAGAACTTAGAGGTGGAAGAAATCAAACAATTTATTACTTCTGCAAAGACGAAAGATCTAATGCTTGCGATTTACCAGCTGGTAAAAATGTTGTAGAAAGCCCTAAAACAGGTCTTCCTTTTGTTAAGGGATAGTTAAAAAATTGTTGATTCATTTAATATTAAACCGCCTTAGGGCGGTTTTTTTTTGTTCAATCAATTCTAAAGTTAATAATGGAAATAATTAAAAATGGTGTATTCTTTGGAATACTAATAAGTTTTATGCTGGGTCCTGCCTTTTTTATTTTAATAGAAACTAGCATAAAAAAGGGATTTAAAGCTGCTATTTTTTTAGATATTGGTATACTTTTAAGTGATGCTATATATCTGTTGGCTGCTTTTTTTGTTGCAGAAAAAATCAATCTTTGGTTAACTACAAATTCATTTGTTAAATATATAGCAGGATCAATCTTTATTGTATTAGGCTTAGTCTCTGTTTACAAAAATATTATTCAAATAAAATTAAATACTTCTCAGATAAATGAGGTTAAAGAAATTGAAACAGATACTAGTAAGAAGATAATTTATCCTTTTCAACTATTAATAAAAGGTCTTGGATTAAATGCTATTAATCCTGGTGTACTTATATTTTGGATTGCCGCAAGCACCTATGCAACCAATGAGTTGAAGTTAGGAGATTTTCAACTATTGTCATTTTTTGGAATTACATTACTAACAATGTTTATTGTAGATATATTCAAAATCTATTTTTCTAGTAGGTTGAAAGAGAAGCTAGATAATAAGGTTTTATCTATCATCGGTATTTTAATAGGCGGGTTAATGGTCTTCTTTGGCGTTGCAATTTGTCTCAAAGACATTCAGTTATAAATGGATTATGACTTTTTAATTGTTGGTCAAGGAATAACAGGCTCTATTGTTGCATTACAACTAGAAAAAAATTCAAAAAAATTTAAACTAATTGAGCGAGGGGGGGCCAATACAAGTTCTAAGGTCGCTGCAGGAATTGTCCATCCTATCTCTCTTAAAAGGTGTAATCTTTCATGGAGAGGCAAAGAATTTTATGAATTTAGCGATTCTTTTTATAAAGAAATTAATTTTGAAAGCAGTACTGAGCTATATAAACCCTATAAATTATTAAGAATATTTGCATCCTTTGAAGAACAAAATAATTGGATTGGTAAGACCAATAATGAAATTTACAAAAACATATTAAGTTTAAAAAATAAGGAAATAGACAACTTAAAAAATAGATTTGGAAGTGGGGTTGTAGAACTTTGTAGTCGACTTTCTGTTAATGAGTTTTTAGACTTTGTAAGTTCTTCATTTTTGAAAAGTAAAGTCCTTATAAAGGATGAGTTTAAAGCTGATGATCTTAAATTAAAAAATAATAGATTTCATTACAAGGGGGATATTTACTCTAATATAATAATGTGTGAAGGGGTAAATGCCTTAAAAAATCCTATGTTTAATTATTTACCAATAGTCCCTAATAAAGGAGAATTACTTAAAGTATTTTCAACTATTTTACCGCCTGAAATAATAAATTGTGGAATATTCTCTCTCCCTGAAACTAAAAACATCTTTACCATAGGGTCTACTTACAGCAACGAAGATCAGAAAAACAATATTACGATAGATGCTAAAGAATATCTAATGAAAAAACTAAATAAGATTATTGAAATAGATGGTATTGAAATTATGGATCAAAAATTTGGCTTTAGACCAACCTCCCTGGACAGAAAACCATTGGTTGGAGAACATCCAATAATTAAAAATTTATACACTGTAAATGGTATGGGCAGCAAAGCAATACTAATGGCTCCACTTTTGGTCAGAGAATTACTGGCCTATATTTACCAAAAAAAACCATTAGATTCAGTGATAAATATTAATAGGTTTTCAAAAAAAATCAATGACGAAAATATAGATTATGCAAAGTCTTTAGAACTGTCCTTGTGAAAAAATTTAAGTTGCTAGGAACTAGTGTTTTTTATTAATAATTTATTAATTTTATAAAGTAATTCTAGAAAAACAGTTATGAAAAATATATTTACAGCATTCTTTTTTACTCTTATTTCTATAGCATCTTACTCACAATGCGTTAAAGGAAATTGTCATCGAGGACATGGGACTTTTTTATGGGAAGATGGAAATAAATACGATGGGTATTGGGTAGACGGAAAGCCACAAGGTTTTGGCGATTTCATGTACTCCAATGGAGACAAATATAAAGGTGGATTTCTTACTGGAAAGAAAAATGGTATTGGAAAATATACATGGAAAAATGGCAACACCTATAATGGTCATTGGGCTGAAGATGCTATGAATGGAATTGGTGAGTACCATTGGATGAAAGAAAATGCAAATTACGAAGGTTCTTTTAAAGATGGAGATGGATTTTATGCGCAGTCTAAAGCATTAGGA
>CAYREL010000234.1:0-2541 GCA_964423275.1 uncultured Flavobacteriales bacterium
TGCAACTGTCTCTTTCTTCGCAGTAGTCTTTTTAGCAGCAGGTGCTTTCTTTGCAGTAGTCTTTTTAGTAGTTGCTGCAGTTTTTTTGGCAGCTTTAGGTTCTTTTTTATCTTCAGCCATATGGCGTTTTTTTTGTATCTCTGATAATGGTCTATCTAAAGAGAGGTTAACTTACTTGGACCATCAAGTATATAAGGGCGACAAAAATAGTGAATTATATGTTTTATCCAAGAACAAATAATAATAATTAACCCTTCTATGAATTTACCGTAATAAATATATATATTTTTATAATCTTGAAACAAGACAATACATACATGGCAAGATGCCTAGAATTGGCAAGAAAAGGAGCAGGATTTGTTTCACCAAACCCCATGGTAGGCTGTTTAATTGTATATAAAAACAGAATTATTGGAGAAGGATATCATCAAAAATATGGTGAAAACCATGCTGAAGTAAATGCCATTAATATGGTTAAAAACAAGAAAGAGCTAGATGGAGCAACTTTGTACGTAAATCTTGAGCCTTGTTGTCATTTTGGGAAAACCCCACCTTGTTGTGAATTAATAGTTAAAGTAGGTATTTCTAGTGTTGTAATTGGCACTAAAGACAATTCAAAGAAAGTAAATGGATTGGGAATTAAATATCTCCAAGAAAACAATGTGAAAGTCAAAGTTGGTTTGCTAAAAAAAGAATGTTTAGAACTTAATAAACGATTTTTCACTTATCACCAAAAAAACAGACCTTACATAATTCTTAAATGGGCGGAAACCAAAGATGGTTTTATAGATGTTTTTCGAAAAGAAAAAAAGGAAGAAATTAATTGGATTAGTAGCGAAAATTCCAAAATCTTGGTTCACCAGTGGAGAGCTCATGAGGATGCTATTTTAGTTGGAAGAACTACTGTAGAAAATGACAATCCAAAACTTACTGTAAGAGAAGTCAAGGGAATTAACCCTGTGAGAGTAATTTTAGATCCAAATCTTAAATTGGGTTCTGACTACAATATATTTGATAATAGCTCCAAAACAATAATTGCAAATTTAATTTTAGAAGACGAAAAAGATAATATACTCTACTTAAAATGTAAGGAGAATAATATGATTATAAGCCTAGTAAAATATTTATACCAAATGGAAATTACATCCATAATTATTGAAGGAGGATTCAAAACATTAACAAGTTTTATAAACAACAATTACTGGGACGAAGCAAGAGTAATAGTTGGTGATAAATTATTTAAAAATGGGTTGAAATCTCCTTTGTTAAATAAAAAATGGATATCTAAGGACGAAATAGGTCAGGATACACTTCTTAAATACTTGAATGATTGATTTAGCCATAACAATTACCACATTTTCCATGATGGTTATGTTGTTTAAATATTTTGATAAAATAAGGGTAAATAATCTTATAGCCATTACTTTCAACTATTTTACTGCAGGAACATTAGCATTATCAAGTTATTTACTAGAAAACAGTTTTATTGAACTTAAAACTAATACCAATTTAAATCTTGTAATTATAGCATTAATTATAGGGACTCTATTTGTAATAACATTTAATTTATATGCCTATTCAGCACAGAAAATAGGAATTACTTTAAGTACAATATCCAATAAGATGTCTATGGTTATTCCAATATTAATTGGAATAATTTTATTTAAAGAGGAAGTTACTTTTTTTAAAATTTTAGGGATTTTTCTTGCGCTCGGTGCTATTATATTTTCTTCTAAAGAAGACAAGAAAAGTAAAAAACTAAGTCAAATAAATATAATCATCCTCTTCTTGCTTTTTATTGGCCAAGGCTTAGCAGATGGTCTTCTAAATTGGGGACAAAGAAATATTTTAAATAGTCAAAATATGAATATTTTTTTCACATTAACCTTTCTTTCTGCTGGGTTTGCGGGCGGGTTATATAGTTTTTTTAAAATTAAAACAGCCAATCTAAAGATGGATAAAAAAAGTATTTTTTGGGGAATTATTCTAGGAATCCCTAACTATTTAACCCTACTTTATTTTATAAAATCTTTAAAAAGTGAACTATTTAGTTCTTACCAAATCTTTCCAATAGTAAATATTGGTGTTATAGTAACGTGTAGTATACTATCAGTAATCTTATTTCAAGAAAAGGTGTCTATTTTTAAATGGATTGGAGTTGGATTTGGAATACTAGCTATTTCATTAATCCTACTTTAGACTAAACCAAAGTATCATCTATAGATGCAGTAAGAGAATATAGTTTTTTAGATGTTTCTTCTGTAATACCAACTAGTGGCAACCTAACAAAATCAGAGCATATATTAATTAATTTTAACAGGTATTTAATTCCTGCAGGATTTCCATCGACAAATAAATATTGAATGATCTCGAAGAGTTCGTAATGTTTTTCTTTAGCTAAATCTAAATTTTTATTCAAAGCTGCATCTACCATAGTTGAAAATCTTTTGGGGAATGCATTAGCTATTACAGAAATAACTCCGTCACCTCCTACTAAAATATGTCCAAGAGTTAAAGCGTCATCTCCAGAAATCACTAAAA
>CAYREL010000235.1:0-2541 GCA_964423275.1 uncultured Flavobacteriales bacterium
CTTGCTGGGTCATAGACTCAATAAAAACCGAAGGCTTATAAGGAACATTATATCCAGAAGATGCATTTTTTATAATTTCTCTAAAATCGTCATTACTTAAATTAAAAAGTTTACAAATAGCGGATGAGTCTTTTGGTTTTATGATTGAAGGATGGATATAGATATCATATATAGTTTCTGCCCCAACCAATAGTTGATTATTTCTATCATATATAAAACCTCTAGGAGGTTGGATATTTTCTGTTTTTGAAGTTATTTGACTAGCTCTATCTGACCAGTCTTTATTAATAACCTGAATATAGAAAAGCCTAAAAGAAAAAATTAGTCCTACAGAAATTATAATAAGTACAACTACCCATTGTCTGTTTTTAAAAGGATCCATTATTTTTTAAAAATAAATAAGTATTGAAGAAAAACTAAAAAGACCAAAGCAGAAATAGTATTGATAAATGCCCTAAAAAATAATATTGGTAAATTATTAAATGAAAATTGCTCCAGGAGAAAAAATATTAGATGGTATAAGAAAATAGAAATTCCAAAAAATAATAAATACCTAACCAGCCCAATGGTAAACATATTAAGCTCAACATCTTTTTCAATGTCCTCTTTAGAGGATATGGAATATAAAAATGTTGGTTTTAAAAAGGTCATAATCAAAAGAACGGATGTATTTAGACCAATAGTATTTCTAAAAATGTCTGTTATAAAACCTAAAAAGAAAGCATAAATTAATAAGTTAATAACGGTTGTATCTAGTTTCATCTTCAAAATAAAAAAACATATGATTATAGGTGAAAAGTAAGAGGAATAGATTCCGAAATCCAAGTAGTCAATGAAGAAAATTTGAGCGACTATCAATCCAATAAACCAAGCGATATTTCTAAATTCAAAAATCATTTTTTATCAAAATGTTGTTTTATTTCTTCTGCTGTCTTATTGAAAACAATAAAACCAATTTTAATTCTTGAAAAATCTTCCTCATTTTTTAATTTTATATCTAAGGTTTGTTGCTCGATATTTTCTTTTATTTCTATTACTTTCCCGATTTTTACCCCACCAGGAAATAATCCTTCAGCTCCAGATGTAATAAAGGAATCTCCTAGTTTTACTTTGGTATAAATAGGAATATTTTTAACAAATATATTTTGGTAGTTATTCTCTTCAGGAACCCATATTAAATCTCCCCAACTATTAGTGTTTTCATGAAGTACTTTTAATCCGAAATTTGGATTGATTAATGGTCTAATTGTTGCGTAATTTTCTGTAACATTTTTAACAATTCCTAAAATACCTTTAGTGCCAATCAATCCCATTTTTTCTTTGACACCACTTTTTTTACCAGCATTTACTATTAAAAAATTTTCATAATATTTAAATTGAGAATTAATCACTTTGACCTCCTTGAATAAAAAGTTTTTTTGATAAATAGTATCCTCAGATTTTATAAATTTTCTACCAACTACCATGTCTTTATTTAAGACTTGGTTTTTTAAACTAGAATTTTCTTTTAGCAAATCGTTATTGATCTCTCTTAAAGAGAAATAAGAAAACATATTGTATTGAAAATTGTAAAGACTTGATGTAACACTATTACTAGAACTTAAATAATTATAATGATGGTAAGAATTACGGGAACTAAAGAGAAAGAACAAAGAAATGAATTCTAAAAACAGAAAAAAAAGAAAATTTCTGTACTTCTGAATAAGCAGAATTATATTTCTCATTTATACAAATTTCTTCTCTATGCTTTAATTAAAAATTGATAATTATCAATATTCTTCAGTGCTATGCCTGTTCCTCTTGCCACAGCTCTCAAAGGGTCCTCAGCTATGTGAACTGGTAGTTTAGTTTTGATAGATATTCTTTTATCCAAACCTCTTAACATAGAACCTCCTCCAGCTAAATAAATTCCAGTTTTATAAATATCGGCAGATAATTCTGGTGGAGTCATTTCTAATGCACTCAAAATAGCTTCCTCAATTTTTGAAATTGATTTATCCAAAGAATGTGCAATTTCTTTGTAAGAGACGTGAATTTCTTTAGGAATTCCAGTCATCAAATCCCTTCCTCTTACAGCATAATCGTTAGGTGGGTTTTCTAAATTATCTATGGCAGCACCAACTTCAATTTTTATTTGTTCTGCAGTTCTTTCACCAATGAGAATATTGTGTTGTCTTCTCATATATTCTTCAATATCGCTCGTAAAATCATCTCCCGCCACTCTTATAGACTTATCGCAAACTATTCCACCTAGTGCAATTACTGCAATTTCTGAAGTTCCTCCTCCAATATCAATTATCATATTTCCCATTGGTTCCTCAACATCTACCCCAATTCCAATAGCTGCAGCCATTGGCTCATGAATTAAATAAACCTCTTTACCTCCAGCATGTTCTGCTGAATCTTGTACTGCTCTTTTCTCAACTTCAGTAATTCCAGATGGTATACAGATTACCATTCTCATAGTTGGTTGAATATATCTACTACCACCTTTCATCATTTTAATCATTCCTCTAATCATGTGTTCTGCAGCTTGAAAAT
>CAYREL010000236.1:0-2537 GCA_964423275.1 uncultured Flavobacteriales bacterium
TTGATCAATAATTTCCCGGCCTCTTAAATCTAAAGTTTTTTTATCAAAGAAAATATTTATTTCTTTTTCACCTAAATATATTAGTTTGAGAAGTTTATTTTCTGTATTTATTTCTCCAGCTTTTACTATTTCCAAAAGTTTTTCTTTATACAAAATGTTTAAAAAAGGTGATTTAGATATTGGATAGTAATATGTTTTATTATATCTTCTTTGTGTTATTGCTAGTTTTTTGTTATTTATAATAAGTTCTTTTTGTTTATCATCAAAATACTCACATTTTAACTTTCCGGGAAATTCTAAAAGACAATTACCTTGCTCAGTCTTTTCATTGATTATTTGTTTAAAAGTAAACTCTAAAGATTTTAAATCCTCTAATTGATTAAGAATTTTATTCTTTTCATTGGCATAAAGATCAAACGTAAACATAATAAACAAAATTATTAAAAATTTTTTATAAGACTTCACGTTTACCAACATGATTCGCTTTACTTACTATTCCTTTTTCTTCCATCATATCAATAATCCTGGCTGCTCTATTATAACCAATTTGAAGTTTTCGTTGTAAGAAACTCGTAGATGCTTTTCCTTCTGATTTAATAATATCAACCGCCTGAGAATAAAGTTCATCTTCTTCTCCATCTTGGCTATAGGAAGCTTCATTACTTGTATGTGCTGTAATTTCTTCCATATAATCCGGCTCACCTTGCGCCCTAATAGAGTTAACAATTTTTTCAATTTCATTTTCTGAAACAAATGGACCATGAATCCTAATAATTCGATTAGCCGAAGACATAAAAAGCATGTCTCCTTTACCTAACAATTGTTCTGCTCCCTGCTCTCCTAAAATAGTTCTGCTATCTATCTTAGAGCTTACTTGGAAGGATATTCTAGTTGGAAAGTTTGCTTTAATTGTTCCTGTAATTACATCGACACTAGGTCTTTGCGTTGCCATAATAATATGAATACCTGCAGCTCTAGCCATTTGCGATAATTTTTGAATGTAATTTTCTATTTCTTTGCCAGCAACAAGCATTAGATCTGACATTTCGTCAACAACTACAACAATGTAAGGCATTTTTAATTTATGTTTAGCGTTATATCCATCTATGTTTCTAACTCCCACTTTGCTCATCAGTTTGTATCTGCTGTTCATTTCCTTGACTGTCCATGCTAAAGCAGACGTTGCTTTTTTTGCATCTGTAATAACTGGAGTTAATAAATGGGGAATACCCTCATATGTTGATAGTTCTAACATTTTTGGATCAATTAAAATAAATTTACAAAGATCAGGCCCAAGCTTGTAAAGCAATGACACAATAATAGTATTTATACAGACTGATTTTCCAGATCCAGTAGTCCCCGCTATTAAAAGGTGAGGCATCGAAGTTAAATCACCAACTATGGGCATACCAGAAATACTTTTCCCCAATGCAATAGGTAGCCTCACATCTTTTTTTTGAAATTTTTCATTTGAAATTATTTCTCGAAGAGAAACACTTTCTCTTGTTTCATTAGGTATTTCAATCCCAACAGTATTTTTACCTGGAATAACCGAAACACGTGATGATGTAGAACTAGTATTACGCGCTAAGTCTTCAGATAAATTTATAATTTTAGATACTTTAACACCTGGGGCAGGTTCAAATTCATATAAACTTACAACAGGACCATTATTGATTGCTTTAATTTTCCCATCTATTCCAAAATCTAATAAAATCTTTTCCATAAATTCTGCATTAGGACGATTTTTATTTAAATCTGAAGTAGTTAGGTTTGATGAATTTTCTTTTAAATAATTTATAGCCGGTAACTTATATTTTAACTTAATCGGGTCAGTTGTTTTTTTATTATAAACTTCATTCTGGAACGAAAATGATTGTTGGGGTTTTTCAATTAGTTCTTCCTTTTCTTCTATTAGGGTTGATATAAAATCTACTTCTGGTGTGTTACTATTTTTTCTTTTAAAGAGTGAAGTTATTAAAGAAAAAGTCCCAGTTATTATTTTTTTTAAATTCAGATCTGAAGAGAAAATAAAAAGAATTAAAGTAAGCAATAATATTGCATAAGTTGAATAACTATTATCAATATAAGGAAACCATGAGTTTAAAAACTCATAACCTATCTTACCTACAAATCCTGCGTTGCCATTATCAATAAGCCAGAAAGAATTATTAAAAGTGATGTAGATAAAAATTGTTCCTAAGATTAAGTATATTACTATAAAAAATAATTTTAAAATTATTTTTTTAATCTCTTTTTTTATAATTAAATTTATTCCCCAAAAAAGAAAATTGACTAAGATCAAAAATGATACAAGACCAAAGCTTTGTAAAAGAAAATCTGCAATACTGCTTCCATAAATCCCAAAGAAATTTTTAATCTCAAAATTTCTATCTCCATAAACAAAAGAAGGATCTTCTGGTGAATATGTTGTAAAGGCTATAGCAAGTCCAATACTTGTTAAAATAAGGATTAATCCTATAAATTCAAAGGTTCGTTTTTTTAGAAAATTTGTTACACTATTTAAAAAGTTTGTA
>CAYREL010000237.1:0-2517 GCA_964423275.1 uncultured Flavobacteriales bacterium
CCTTTAGAACCAAACTTTATTAGAATAGCTAAAACAATAAAAACAGGAATTAATAAAACAATTGCAATTATAGAAATTAAAAGATCTAGGATTCTTTTAATAGTTTTTTGCCAGGAGGGCATTATCTCAGGATTAACCGAAATTAGAAGGGCTCCAAAAATTGAATTCATTTTTACAGATCCAGTTAGAATACTGTACATGTCGGCAATGACTTTTATCTCCACTTTCAAGTTTGCTAAATCATTTATTATCTTATTTGTCTTTTGTAAATCATCAGATTCTGTAGCTATTATTACTTCTTCTATTTCAAAATCTTCTATAATTTTATTGATTTGATGATAATCTCCTAATTTTTTGAGGCCAGTTTCACCAATAAGGTCTTTGCTATTTGCATTAGATACGTAGCCCATAAAAAAATGTCCAGTTCCTTTTTTTAGATTGTTGATTTCATTGAAAATATCTCTTGCTTTTTTTTCACTTCCAATTAAAATGGTATTGAAACCAATTTTTTTTTGGTGGATACTACTCACAGTTTTGGAGGTAAGTAAGATTCTTGGAGTGAATGTCAGGAAAATATGCAAAATAACTAATGCAGTGATTAAACTATAATAGTCTTGATAGGAGTTTATATTATCGTCTAATAAAAAAGTAAAGAAAATAAAAATAATTCCTATAAATGACTGGGATAATGTTTGTGTGATTTCTTTAATACGGTATTTTTTGTAGACATTTTTATAGTTGCCAAATGCAGAATAAACCAAAATCCAAAATATGGATATTAATATAGTGCTAAAAACTAACTTGTTGTTTATTTCAAACGGATAATTTTCAATGTAAGTTTTTCTATAATAGTTAAATAACAGCCAGCTAATAGCAGAAGAAAGAAAGTCTGAAAAGAAATAAAAAATCCAAAAGTATTTCTTTCTCATTGACGGAATATTACTTTAAAATTATCTAAAAGAATCTTAATGTCATTTTCAGAATTCTCATTAGTTGCAGAAATAAATAAATCAAATTCTGTGGCACTGGTAAAGAAATTAGTAGCATCAGGAATATACAAGTAGGTTTTGTTCCAAGAAACTTCATTTTCATAAGTGGGTACAAGAGTGATTAAAGGAAACTTTTGATAGCTAGGAACACTTGCATCTTTGTGTAATATGCCAATGGTGAATGGAAAATTGTTTGCATAATTGAGTTCTATGTAAGCAGGAATATTTAAATTTTTAGGAAAAGAATTAAAATCTAACTCATTGGTTCTGAATTCACCATAATAATCTGCACTATCCATAGTAATTATTCCAGCATCACCCTCAAAAAGCTCGTTTAAAGGGGACTCAATAATATTAATATCTACTTGAGAGGTGGTATGGGTCTCAAATTTATGTTGGGGATCTTCAAAGTCTTCTATCCAAAAATAGAGCTGTTGCTCATATTCTGTTGAGGGTTGTAACGAAAGTATGCTATCCGGAATTAAATTAATAGTAGTGTCAAATTGGGTATAGAATGGGTATTTTTTTCTATCTGCAGATATTCCATTTCTTTTTATTCCGGGGTAAATAGACAAATCTTGGATTCCTTCATAGTGCAGTGGAATTGTAGCAGGTAACTCGTAAGCTCCTTCTAAATTCCCATTTACATAAATCCAAGCATCGGTTATTTTTTCGCTGCTGGTTCCTTGGTTGTTGTTAGAGATTGAAAATTGAAAATCATCTATTTGGATAAAAGACGGTGCTTTTTCTGGTCGGTCAATTATTTGACAACTGAAATTAAATACAAGTAGAATAATGAAAAAGCGATTCATAAAAATAAAACGCGAAAATAAGATTAATTATTATAAAAATTACCATCAATTCTGTGCCATGGTTATTTGTTCCACAATATCTATGGTAAGCTTCAAAGCCATTTTAGCAGATTCTAAATCTACAGTAGGGTTTATATTGGTTGCTATGGAATTGATAAATGATTTCAATTCTTCTTCAATAGGGTTAATTCCACTATTGTTTTGTGTTTGAATCATAACACTTTCTTCAGGAACAGTTTTGGTATTTTGAGAAGATGAATTTTCCTTTGGAATTTTGTTAGAATCCAATCTAATATATTCGTGGGATCTATTTAGAAAATCTACTGATACATAGGCGTTTTTTTGAAAAAACCTCGATTTTCTAACATTGTTTAGCGACATTCTACTAGAAGTAATGTTGGCAACACATCCGTTTATAAACTCTATTCTTGCGTTGGCAATATCTGGTGTACTACTTAAAACACTTACTCCACTTGCATTTATAGATTTCACTGGCGATTTTACCACATGAAGTACAATGTCTAAATCGTGAATCATTAAATCGTGAATTACAGAAACATCGGTTCCTCTAGAATTAAATTGAGCCAATCGATGCACTTCAATAAATCTTGGTTGGTGAATTAATTTACTTGCTTCCGTGAAAGCAGGGTTAAATCTCTCTACGTGTCCCACTTGAACTTTTTTTCCAGTTATTTGGGCAATTTTAATTAGCTTTC
>CAYREL010000238.1:0-2508 GCA_964423275.1 uncultured Flavobacteriales bacterium
TTTTTTAGAAACCGCAAATAGCACTTTGTTTTTCTCGAAAGGCATGTCAATAAGTGTAAGAGGCTTAACAGTTTTTTTGGATCCAGTTTTAAATAACTTGGAAATAACTTTTCGATTAGAAAGTATGTAGGTGTTTCTAAGCATTTTAAAAACTGTGGCAAAAAACTTTATCCTTGAGCTGCTTTTAAGTATTTGTCAATGGCCATGGTCATTGATGGAACGCCCTGCATTGGTGCTTTTATATCTATTCTAAGACCTGCATTTTCAGCTGCTTTGACTGTCGTTTGGCCAAAAACAGCAATTTTTGTTCCGTTTTGTTCAAAGTCTGGAAAATTTTTCATCAGGGATTGTATTCCTGATGGGCTGTAAAAAACAAGAATATCGTATTTTACTTCTTATAAGTCCGAAAGGTCGCTACAAACTGTTTTATAAAGGGTGGTGTTTTTAAATTTAATTTGGTTTTCCTCTAGCTGGTCGGGAATGTTTCTTCGTTGAATGTCAGAACAGGGAACCAAATATCTCTCGGTATTGTGCTTTACAATAAGTTCCATTAGATCTTTAAAGGTTTGCTTTCCATGGAAAATCTTTCTTTTTCTATAGACCACGTAGTTTTGTAAGTAATAAGCAACTGCTTCCGAAACACAAAAATACTTCATATGGTCAGGTACTGTAAACCTGGTTTGTTTGGCAATTCTAAAATAATGGTCAATGGCCATTCTTGATGTAAAAATTACTGCAGAATAGCTAGACATGTCTATTCTTTGCTGCCTAAAATCCTTTGGGTCTACCCCTTCAACGTGAATAAAAGACCTGAAGTCAACTTTAAGGGAGTATTTTTTGGCCAAATCATGAAAAGGATTTTTATCACTTTTTGGTTTTGGCTGGGAAACAAGTATGGATTTAATATTCATTTTAACTACAATTTAGGTTAAATGCTAAATTTCTGTCAACTAATTAAATAACTAAAAATTAATACTGCTGGTAAAATTTCAAGTGTGCAAAGGTAAAAAATTATGTGTAAAAATGAAACTGTCTCGTTTTTGGCTGTGTTTATCAAAATTACAAGTCTAATAATTAGATATAAAAAAACAATACTAATCAGCCCCTGGTTCAGGGCTTGAACTAGCTGTAATGAAATTATTTTATGGTAGGTTATTTTGTAAAGAGAAAAGGGAAGGGAAAGCCAGCCAAGGTGAATAACCATCACTACAAAGGATGTGTAGTAGGTTTCTAATAGTGATTTGGTTTGAAAAATTATTTCCGAAATAAAAATTGCTGCTCTTTTTACAACAACAAGGCTAACAAATAGTACGATTATGAACATGTTTAAATTTTCTTTTTCTTCTAAAAAAAGAAAAAGACATATTATTTGTAGTGTTATAGAAGTCCAAAACAAGATACTTACTATTTGGTCTTGGGTATGGTTGGAAACAAACTTGAACTCTGTTTTTTTTAGGTGAGCCAGTGCAATACTTTTTAAAAGAATAGGTCGATTTTTTAAAGAGTAGCTAATTAAAATAGTCAAAATTGCTATTACAATTAAAAGGAAGAGTTGTTCGTTAAGTATTCTTTCTAAAAGAAACATCGCTATTTTTTGATTACTAAAAAATCGTAAAATTAAAACATTTAGGGATGTTTTTCTATTTTTGCAATTCTTAAATCTTTTAATGTGTCCAAAGTCTTGAACCATAATAAACTCAACCAGGTAGAGGCAGCAAAAAAAATTGCTGAAGAAGGCTTTGAAAGAACTGTTTTGTCTTTTTACAAATATGTAATAATTAAACATCCTGAAAGACTAAGAAATCTTTTGTTTGAAGAGTTTGAGGATCTAAATATTTTAGGAAGAGTTTATGTAGCAAAAGAAGGAATTAATGCGCAGGTTTCTGTTCCTGATTTCAACCTTGAGGCATTTAAGACCTTGGTAGGCAAAGTTCCGTGTTTTAAAAATTTGGACTTTAAAGAGGCTATTGAAAAGAATAACTATTCCTTTTTCAAACTAACCATTAAGGTTAAAGATCAAATTGTTGCGGACGGGTTAAAGCTTAGCGACTATGATGTTACAAACCCAGGAAAGCATGTTAATGCAAAAGAGTGGAATGAGCTAATGGACCAAGGGGCAATTGTGGTAGATATGCGCAACCATTACGAGAGTGAGGTTGGGCATTTTAATGGGGCTTTGCTCCCTGAGGCTGTTACTTTTAAAGAAGAGTTGCCTTTAGTAAAAAAACTTCTTTCAGGAAAAGAAAGTGAAAAAGTACTGCTGTATTGCACTGGGGGAATTAGATGTGAAAAAGCTTCTGCTTATTTAAAAAATAAAGGCTTTAAAGGAGTCCATCAGCTGTCTGGTGGAATTGTAAGATATGCACAGCAGGTTAGAGAAAGTGGGTTAGAAAATAAATTTAAAGGAAAGAACTTTGTTTGTGACAACAGGCTTGGGGAAAGAGTTTCTGATCATATTATCAGTAATTGCCACCAATGCGGACAAAAAAGTGATAACCATACCAATTG